>CAYITW010000006.1:0-22465 GCA_964366395.1 uncultured Candidatus Saccharibacteria bacterium | reverse complement strand
TATTTGGAAAAGGTTTTAAAAAAATCGCTAATTGCTGTATCGTACTGAGAAATGAGATGGATAAGTTGATGAAACTTTACACTGAAGACCTTCTTCCTAAGGAAGAGCTTGGTAAAAGATATCGACCACTCTACGAGAGAGTCAAAAGCATTGAAGACCGGCTACCCGAACTCCAAGGTGAGGTTGATTTCCTAAAGATCCAGTACCTTTCAAGTGACCATATCGTCAGCGAAGCTAAAGACCTCTATAGTAGATGGTCAAAGCTATCTTTTGAAGAGAAACGTAGAATTGTTGAAACTATTACAGAAACCATCACTATTGATAAAGACGAAGTCTCTATTCACCTTGCCTACCTCCCAAGTGCCTTCGAAATGACTGCAACAAGGCAACACAATGTCATTCCTGCGTTGCCTTTTTGCAAAGTGGTCTTAACTGCTAAAAAACCTCAGTCAGAAACATATCCTAAAACCCTAACAACCATCGGAGACCATCTCAGGAAGAAACGGCTCGACCTCAATCTCTACCAAAAAGATGTTGCAAAAATCTTAGACGTTACCACAAGCACTGTTACTAACTGGGAAAAGCATCGTGGACGTCCGGCTCTACGATTGATACCTAAAATAATTGAATTTCTTGGCCATGACCCATTGCCTGAGATGGTGACAACCATTGGAGAAAAGATTCAACAATACAGACGAAAACGTGGACTGAGTATCAAAAACCTCGCCAAGATATTGGGAATTGACCCTTCAACTCTTGCTCGATGGGAGAGAGATGGCAATACGATAAGCAAAAGATTCCTTCAAAGGATATATTTCTTTCTCAATAAGTAAGACATTCCAATTCGGGGTGGAGGAAATGATTGATATATTTAGATTCTTCCGAAATGATATACTGGGGATGACCGCTGGTTTAGGCTACCATTCAGCGGATTGTGAG
The DNA here is from genome assembly GCA_964366395.1 of uncultured Candidatus Saccharibacteria bacterium. GTDB lineage: Bacteria > Patescibacteriota > Minisyncoccia > Phycocordibacterales > DATDWN01 > C7867-006. The sequence continues at coordinate 21,526 of CAYITW010000006.1, read as the reverse complement.
TACTATGGCTTTTCTCAAATTAAACGACAATTCGCTAAGCGTCTGTAAGTATATCGTGCAACAGTATTCAGAAATTCTGGCGATAGAGCTTGTTGCTCACAAAGTTGGCAAGAATTGGAGGCAGGTGTATTCTGGCAAGGAAGAAAAGCTAGCCCATCTAAGCAGCGCATTCATTCAGACCTTACCACTAAGGAGAGTAAGATACGAGCGCGATAAATTCATGTCTGTAGTCTGTGAAGACTTGCCGAAAGTCGGCAAACATTGCGTGTGGTCAATAAGTTCAAAAGTTTGGTGCAAAGATCAAAAATATAGACATATCGGGATGATGAATTTCCATTCCGAAACTGGATCGCTCGATGATATTATCTACTCAATACAGCAAATATGTGGCCATAAACCGGGAATACTGCTAAATAGTGGACGCTATTTCCATTATTACGGCAATTTTCTCCTCGGCGAAGATGAATGGCGAAGATTTATGGTCTCCTTTCTCATGCCCTGTGTTTTGGTTAGCCCCAGGTACATAGGACATCGATTGTATGCAGGGTATTGTACATTGCGACTCACCGTAGATCAATCATATAAACCAGTGGTACCTTATGTGGTACACATTCTTGATCACACTCATGATTTGACCTCCCAGCATGAAAAGAAGAGTAATCTCTCCTGTGTTATCGATACGCAGAAGCCAGGTAATGTGGAGTAGCTTTTCAGATTGTCTATGAAGATGGAAGCTTCCGTCTAATCAAGGATATACACGAAGAGAGTTTTCGTTTCATGGCGATTCTTGATTGTATAGAGTAAGTATTTCCTCCATAGTGAAATTCAGAACAATCCTTTTTCTTTTCATCTCTGGAATTGCTGGTAGCCTTTGTGATGGCTGATACGAGGAACGACTGAATTGGATTTATTCGATTCTTCCCAAAAGGAAGGCTGCTGCTTGGAGCCTTCTGGTTCTTATTTACCAAGAGCTTTGGGATAGTCCAACTTTCGTACGAGGTGCCTTTTGAGACAGAAGAACTATCGGTCTTGATTGTACCATCGGATTCAATTACTGATTTGAATAAAAGACAATCCCATAGATGTAATTGCTTCACAAGTCGTCGACAAAGTACATCTTGAGAAACAGTGTAGAGTTGTGCTAATTGTGCAAGAGATTCGAGCGATGGAGAAAATTCTTCTTTAAGCAATGTCTTTCTCAGTGACGATTCCGGTAATAGAATTACACCAGCGATAAAATTCGCAAAGTCTTCCTCGACCCAATAGCGGGTTCGGTTGAATATCCTTGTAGGAATTTCGGGATTAAGGTCGAAGAAAAAAGTGTGGCCGATTTCATGAGCTATGCTAAATCTTTTTCTTGTGTTTGGTTCATCAGACCTGATCTTAATCAAAAACCCTCCTCGAACGGGGATTAATAAACCAGAATGAGAAGATGACAAATTGTCTTCTATTTTCTTAATGATTTTTCGATCCTTGAATAGGTTCTCTGGATAAAATGGAGGTTTATCAGAATGGTACAACACCAATTTCTGTTCGAGATATTCAGTGATTTGTCTTCTAATGGCTGGAAGAAGGTCACGCCGGTCGAGTAAAGTATACGTACTACCTATCCAGGATCTAGCGAGCCACTCTATGGAAGGGTCTGAGGATTTAGATTTGAACATTTTTTCGACTACTGGAATATTCGTCGTACGACAGAGAACTGTATTCCGCCACTTCTTCCGAGATTGGGTGTTCCTTTGGCCGTGCTGCCATCGATAAAACTTCACGCGCGCCTAACTGGGTCATGCCAAAGTTTTCACGCACGAATTTATCTTCAAACCGCAATAGATAATGCAAATGTCTGGGATTGTAAAATACGCGACAATCCTCTACGTCGCTTTGAAGTTTGAACATTTTTTCACAATCGCCGTGAACATTTGCTTTTGCATCCTCAGGTAGATCCCTATCAACAAAAACATACATACACCACAATTCCTTGTGCTTTTGGGTGATAGATGATTTAATTTCATCCTTCACGCGCTGCGGTGCTACGTTATCCAAAGGACCTATGTTTTCACCGTCGAGATTTACTAACGCCTTAACGGCTTTGTATCCCATGCCTTCACCGGGGCAGTAGATCACAATACTTCCAGGAGATAATTCGTTCTGTTTTTCAAGTGATCTTTCCGCTGTCCAACGGAGTTCCTTTTTAGCTAGCAGTTCTCGTAATTGTTGTTTTTCCGTGTAGTGGGGGTCTTCACCGCTTTCGCCCCCAAACTTCAACCCGTACACGGGCTTGAATAATTTGTGCTTTGACAAATTATGCATGAGCCGTTTGGCAACCTCCGTGCCATCGTTTTTCATGAATTCGATGAGAGTGTCGTCTGACATTGGGTAAAATTTCTGAGTGTTAATTTTATTCTCGTGGAACATATCTGTAACAGCAGATATGACCATAGCTGAACTAGAGATTTTTGTGTGATGAAAATAAACCTTCTCCGCCAATGAATAACGGAGGCGCAACAGATGCAAAAGTTCAGACTGGACATCTCGGCGAATTCTCTTTGTTGAAGGTTTGTGTAATCTTAAAACTAGGCGAGGTTTACGTTCATAATTTGTGACGTAGAGATACGAAAGGAATCGGTCATCGTAATTCTCATCAAGGCCAGTGAAGTAGAGATCTCGACGAATATAGTCTAATAGATCAGCGCACAGTGTGTTCCCAATGATGTCGCCTATGTATGGTCTTGGAAGTGACTCGACCGTGTGTTTTTCAATAGCTTGAATTACTTCTTGAAGGCTTTTTAACACATTCGTCGATTTGAATTGTGATTGTCCAGCATTGCTCAGCTGTTGAAGTATCTCATATTGCAGGATTATTTTCCCCACTTCACTCTGATCTCCCAAAAATATTTCTGCTCGTATTTCATCATTCCATTGACTCTTGAAGAGAGTACCCTCATCCTCTAGTGTGTGTCCAAAGGGAACATGTGCCAGGTCGTGGAGTAGTGCAGTCAAACGAATGAGGAAGCGGTCATAGAGATCGATTTTGATGTCGCTGTAAGGATTATTATTTACTCGATTAATAAGACCTTCCGCGACATGTAGGCAACCGATAGCGTGGTCAAAACGTGTGTGCATGGCGCACGGATACACCATATGTGCTGTACCCAATTGTCGAATGCCGCGTAAGCGCTGAAAACAATCGGTATCAATGATATTCACCTCCAGATCAGTCAGCATAACATCGCCATGCACAGCGTCTCGAATCGTCTTATGAGGTTTCAACAGACGCAGCGGCAGGAGGTCTTTTCCCTCCTCGTTCTTTTTCTCAAAAAGGTTAGATTCGACATTCTGTTTGTTCATTTGTCACCTCGATCAATATACAGGGTTCGGATTATGACTCCCTAAATATAATGATTGCTCGCATTTGATCAAAGCTTTCTTGAAAGGCCTCCTTTAAAGGAATCCCCCCAGAATCCAAAAACGCTTGGCGACTATATCAAGAGGCGGTGGCTTGAATTTGGACTTCTTCAGGGGAGCTTGCTGAACTGCTGGGCGTCAAAACGGATATGATACTCAAATGGGAACAGAATTGCAGACAGTCTACATTACGCTATTGCTGAGGCCACTGCATTCCTAGGTTACAATTCTATCTCGAGGAAACCCCAGACCATAGGAGAGAGCGGCTCCAAACTTGGAAATCTTGCGGTTTTGGTCAAAAGGAATTAACTAAACAGTTAGGGGTAGATCCTGCCACACTTGCGAGGTGGAAGAGAGGAAGATCTCAGCCCAAAGGAAGACTTGAGCAACGTATAAGCCATTTCTTAACAAGCATTGATATTTGAAATGATCATGGAGGATGTAAAATATTACTCGGGGACAAGTTTGAAACGGAAGAATACTTCAGCTGTTTCTGGTTTATTAGACAAAGTATAGGTTTTCTGACTGTTTTAATTGCAGGTTTTCTTTATTATATTTAGACAAATTTTAAGTATAATCAACTGTACAATAAAGCACGACTATATAGATTCCAGAGCTCAAAATGCCAAAAATACTTTTCATCGTTTCAATTTTATCTCAAACACTTGTATTTGGAGCAGGACTGTATATGAGACGTTCTTTAGGCACACAAATGCGATTGCTCATTGTATACTTTGGATTTGATTTAATTGCGGAATTAGTAATGGCTTATTTAGGAAGTCAAGGCATGAACAATCTTTGGCTGGTTCATGTAATTACAATTGTTCAATACTGTTTTTTGATTGCGGTTTTTTCGTTATGGCAGAAGAACCTGACCCTTAAAAAAATCCTACAAGCAAGCATCCCAATTATCGCTTTGATGGGTATAGTTTCAATGTTGTTTTTTGAAAATATCCGCCATTTTAATAGCTATACTAAACCAGTTACAAGTCTTATGCTTGTGCTGGCATCAGGTTATACGTTGTTTGAATTAAACAATGAAAAAACCGCATCCGTTTTTCGTGAACCGCGTTTCTGGATTGGCTCAGGTACTCTATTCTATTTTTCAAGTACGCTTGTCTTGTATTCTCTGAGTAATGTGCTTCTCAATTTTCCGCCGCATGTTGTCCGCATGATATTCGCGTGCAGCATAGTAATAAATATCATAACAAATATTATTTACACACAAGGTTTTTTTATGCCAAACATGGCTAGTGCAATTCTTTGGACTCTCATTGTTGGCTCGGCAGCACTGCTGGTGCTCGGCATTGCTTTTATAGCCACAATCATATTCAGCAAGAAAAACAATAAGTTACCGAAGTTCGACAGTTATCAGCAACTTTAAGCGACACCGACCATCATGGACTATAACTCAAAACTGAAGTATCACGGAAATATTTGCATCTCTGGGTTGACAGCATCTGGAAAGACGACACATGCTCATCTTCTTGCAGGTGAGTTTGGTTTGACTTATGTTTCTGGCTCACAGATTCAACTCAATTTTTTAGGTGTTTCACCAATTCAATCAAAGGACTTTTGGATAAGTGAGGCGGCAAAATCCCTTTGGGACGAAAGCCAGTTTAGAAAAATTGATTCTGAATTGCTCCGACTCGAAACAATAACAGCGGGTTATATTTTTGATACAAGCACAATGCCATGGAGACATAAAGAACCCGCACTTTGTATTTGGCTTGAATCAAATCTCAATTCTCGGAAAATAAAATCTTTTATTTCGCATCGTGGCAGAACCCAATTTCCCTTTGAGATTTACGATGAGAAAATTATAGAGAAGGATTTTGCTACTATAACTTTGTATAAAAATATCTATAACATAGACATCGGCACAGACCTCTCCTGTTTTGATTTGATAATAGATATAAGCACATTTATTTCCGAACCAACATTGAACAGTTCGTTGAACAGCATATCAGCAGCACATAAAATCATACGAGCAGCGACTGGGTATTATCTAACAAAGTCAACAGAATTTAAAACCGAATTTCAAAATGCTACTGATAATTACAAGGACTTCATCTTGCATAATTCTCTGCTGTAAAGAAATGAACTGTGAATTTACTGCACCTGACATTATCAATATTGCTCTCAGTTTGATTACAGCGATTAGTGCATCCTACTTAGCGTATGCAGCATTAAAACATTCTGCACGACCAAATGCAAGAGTCCATCTTAAAGAGCCGAATATTTTGTATGCTGGAGCAACGGATTTATTTAAGTTCTCATTTCAAAATGCCGGACATTGGTATTCAAAGCCAATGGTAGTCAATATGACTGTCTTCATAAATTTTGACAATGACTTTGAGCCAATTGTTTTACTATACGGTTCAACGCAAGAAATAAAAGAGGAGAATGTGAGAATTGGAAAAGGTCAGATGAAATTTTTAAAAGCAAAGGGAATCAAATTATCTTATGGAGAGGACGATGAAGAAATCTTTGTTCGTGCGAGGAATCCTAAAACATCTGGACGATATAAAATTAAAGTTAGCGCATATTCGGAAAATGGTTTGAGTTTAAATACCCAATTTGAAGTTCAAGTCTTAAAACCATTACCTGATGCTAAGACATGATAAGAAAAGCAGCCGATAACATTAGATTAAAAGAAATAAAAAAAGGAATGGCTTTGAGAGGTAAACAGAGAGTTGTGCTTCTAATAAACAGTGTTGCGTTAACGAACAGTAGTGCTTCTAAACCCTTCTTTTTTTTACTTCTTTAATCCCTTCTTCGATATTATTCGCCGCGAGAACTGTCAAAGTTGTTGTAGGCAGATGAATCTACAATCAAACGTTGGGCAGATTCAGGCAAATTGACGTGCTTCAGAACTCTAGGTGGACATCGGAAATTCACGCCGTCGAACGTGCTTGAATTCATCAATAAATACAAGTATGAGTTTATCCCGCATCCAGATAAATCATAGAATCTTTTGGACAGCCCTTCAACTAATGTCTTTATTATGTCAATATCGAGTCCTATTGTTTTTGCTGTGTCTTTAATATTTTGAGTAAAAATAATAGGAGAGAAGTTTCCTGTTGCTACTCCTACCCTAAGTTTTTTAATCCGACAAAATGGGTTCTCTTCACCATATGTTCTTTCCAGAGTACCATAACAATAAGGATAATTGAGGCGATAATCCATTTTGCACCAGCGGTACTGATGCCGGTATTCATAAGAATGTTTCCTTCTCTAATATGTTAATCAAATATCTTTTGTGTTAAGCGGTTTGATTTGAATATTTAGTAGGGTTCTATGATTATATTCTAAGTTTTGGGGATCTATCTGCTCTAATATATTGCTTCTCGAACATCCACGGCATCAAAATATTTTTTTTAGTAGATTCTAATCCTTTGTATTCCACCTTCAACGGAGCCCCTTTTTCATAGTACAGAGTAGCTCTTTGAATATCTTTAGCACCAAGTTTCTTAAAATATTCATGATAAAATTGCATTGTCTTCCCGCTATGTACTTCACCAGCGACAATTAAGACGTTTTCTAAAAAGTTTTGTGGTATAGCTACACTAAAAATCATGTCATCTAATCTGTCTCCTTCGCTCCACGTATATTTTCGGTCGATAATAATCAACGGACGATGTCCAAGACAACCCGATATTAATGCAGACATAATTGCTCCTCCCCGACCGATTCCCACTATTATAGTTGGTGAAAAGTTATCTGCCGTTAATTCTCTGGCGATTCTCTTTGCTGCTTTTTCGGTGAATCTCCAACTCAATCTTCGCATAGGGAACATTTTTTCCCAAAAGTACCATAGGGATGCAATTGTGCCAATGAATCCTAAAATGAGTCCGATTATGTCAATCATTTTCTTTTCCTTTAGGAGAAGTTCTTAGCGAGGTAACTCCGTATAAAAGCGATCCAATATGTATTTTAATATATTAGATAATGAAACCATAAGGGCATAATCTTTCAAACTTGTTAGAATATTCTTAATTTTATTAGCATCTCTTATTTTGATCTTAACCACAATGCATAATCGGAATCCCCTTTAGATTCATTGTGATCTTTACACATGGGGAAAAGATTATCGGCGGAGGTGTGTCCTCCTTTTGAATAGGGGACTCTATGATCTAGGGTTTCATATGATTTTCCACAACCGGGTACAGTGCAATTTTTCCCTTTGAGCAAAACCACTACGGTTTCCATTTCTGTTGGCCATTCGTGGGTGTCGACATAGGCGTCCTTTTGGTCGGAGGGGGTTGGAGGAACGTACGTTGAATTCGTTTTATTACATTTGTACTTATCCGTTCGCTTAGCCCATTCCACGTTTTTTTGATTGTTACATTTTGGACATCGATAATGCCACTTCATACTTTACTCCTGAAACAATTGTTACGAATATGGTTAATTATGAAAACGATTTTTTTATTATTTATCAATATTCTTAAAGTTATCGTATTGATTTGAGTAAAAGTTCAGCAACAGCCTAAATTGTAATTTCTGCTCTGTTATCTTTTGTCGGCTGTATCTTTCATTTTCCGAAATGATTTCAATACGATTTCTGCGACGGCTTCACGTTTTCTTTCTCGATCAATTCCTGAGGTGGTTTCATATTGAACTCTCACACGGTAACCCTTCATACGCTGCTCTTCTATCACCTCTTTAAATGTGGTTTGTTCAAAATAATTGAAAAGAGCTTTAGGCTCAATGAACAGTACCCTATTCTGGTCAGTAGCATTGAGTTTTCCCATAACAAACGCTCGTATTTTTTCCAATCGCCTTTTCTCAATACAACAGACTATTATTTTGTTATATTCCGCTTTCAAGCATTTCTCGATGTTATGTAGTTCTTGTTCACCTGACGTCGTGATAGAAATCTCACATGCAATCTTTTCCTCGTTGCGTTCTAGCAAGACATCAACTCTACCCTTACCATCTGGTGTTGGCGCCTCAACGATTGCTTTATATCCCCGTTCTTCAGCCATGCGCTTAATAAGGGCTTGTAAATATCTATGCTGAGAGAGGAATTGATCTTCAATAATCTGAGGTAATGTTGGCAGTTCTGTTGTTTGATAAATTACTTCTTGTTCCCTTAGGGGTATTGACCCTTTGATACTATTGTCATCAGTTCTAATTATTGGAGGGGAAACTTGTTTGGCCAAGGACTCTTTCGTGTTATTTAGGAATTCTCGATCTTCTGATGATATTTCTGACTGATACTGCTCGTGTGAAAGATTGATAACTCTTTTCAGTCTTGCCTTCGCAGTATCAGAATTAACGGTTAGCGGAGGGAAGATTTTCAAATTAAAATCATTATCTGATCTTTCGACACGAGCAATCGCTTCTCCCAAGCCAAGGTTTTGCAAGTCTCGCGCTTTGAAATGGGTGAATCCATCCTGAAGTTTCTCCGCATCAAGATCGCCTACGCGAAAGCAGATTCTCGTGCCAGGATTAGATATAACGGAATTGGCAACTCCTGTATCTTGGTTAAATATTTGTCGCAAATCCTGATGAGCGAGGATAAGCCCGAGACCATACTTGCGAGTTCCGCTTAGTACTCCCGAGAGTGATGGTGTGATGAAATTTTGAAATTCGTCAACGTAAAGAAAGAAAGGGGCTCTTTCTTTAGCTTTGAGTATTTGTCTCGCCATCGCTGCTTGATGGAGCTTGGAAACAATCAGTGTACCCAGAAGCGTAGAGTTTTCTTCCCCCATTAATCCTTGAGAGAGTCTGACCAAAAGAATCTTCCCCTGATTCATCACATCATCGAACTGTAGTTCAATTTTGGGAGCGATAATTCTCCTAATGATTTTTGGGCGTAAAAAAGTATCTAAGCGTGTAAGAATAGAACCTAGTGTATTTCCCCTTAGGACATGGTGTTGCTTTTCCCAAAAATATCGGACTTCCTGATCTCTAACTGTTTTGAGAAACTCTTTTCGGAATTCATCTTCAATCAAAAACTTGCGTAAGTCGAGCAAGGTGCCGCCACGCTCACTTTCTAGAAATGCCTGGATGGCATTTCCGAGCAGAACGGTCATTTGATCACCCCAGCTTGTGGACATCCTCTGAAACACAGCGACTAGATCCGAAGCAGCTACGTTTTTCTCGGCTTCATTCTTTGCTGAGAGTATATTTATGCCAAAAGGGTTTTCTGAATCCGATGGATCGAACTGTACGACATCTCTCATCCTCTTTGCTGGGATGCAAGAGATGACTCGTTCAATTAAATCGCCATGGGGATCGATTACAGCAACCCCATGATCTTGTTCAATATCTTGGACAATGAGATTGTGTAACAGAGTGGACTTACCCGTACCTGTTGTACCGATAACGTACATATGCATCAGTCTTTGTTCAAGGCTTAAAGAAACAAGTGAACTCTTGTTTTGATGAATGTTTTCGCCGAGTATGAGTTTGTGTCCAAGTGCAATAGAAGGTGCAGCCTTTGTTTTCTTCGTAATACGTTGCATCTTCTCTGATTGGACAGAAGCAGAGGGTAGGTGAACCAGCGCAATTAGCTCTTCACTATTCAAGAGTATCCCGCTCCGGTGTGTCTGACGTTGAAGAACATTTTCAAAGTGAGTGTCGTCATTATAGCCATTGTTCTCAAGCGGAATAAGTCCATTGCTTAAAGGTTCTGCAACTTGTGTAAGACCGCTTGCCAGTGCTTTTGCTACACGCCACGCTCTATCAGATGTAAAACTTCTCCCGATTACTCTTATTATGCATGCGAAGAGAGGTCGTCTCGTTTTTTCTCTTGCAAGCTGAACCATATCCGGTGCATCAGCAAAAAATGAGCCGCCTTCACCGTCACTCACTGAGCGTATGATGCTTTCTGCCCAAGGGTTATGTGTTGCCTGAAATAAGATTTGGAGCATTCCCATTTCGCCTTCGTGAAGATGCTCTAAAGCACCGATGATGCCTATCAAAGGGTCAGGCTCAAACTGACTGAACCGCTTGAGCGGACGCATGAATTCCTCTGAGAGTCCAAAGTCTATGACAACACTTTTTTGGCTATTACTTGTTAAGTTTTTTAGCGAGCTTTCCTTCACTTCAAATATAGCGCCTGGGAAATATGCTCTTAATTCTTGCTTCACTTGTGCGAGATCACATTCACGGCACGTGAGCTGTACTGCAATTGTATTTGAGGTTCCTACAATCTCATAGCTAATAGGAAGCGAGCAAATGGAAAGTGTAAGGAGAAAATGCTCAGCTTGGTCAGCCGTAATCTTTTCATTTGCAGAAAGAGCTACGCTGATTTCGTAGAGTTGTGAGTTGTCGATAAAGGATGGGGGTTCTATTGAAAAAGGAGGTTCAGTGACAATAGCTATTTCTTCTTGCTCATCCTCGCCTTGAAATGGGCTACTAACACTCTCAACAAGTGTGCTGAGGAATGTCGGTTTCCTTCCATCATCGATAGACGGCTGAATTGCAAGAGCGTGAAATAAAAAGGGTTCAAATGGAGGCTCAAGTTTCACAGGCTGATCCCACACCTGCCAGCCACGACCCCTCTGTTCCCAAAGGTAAAAACTGGTAGTCAGTTGTTCTGCAAGTGGAATGCCCACGTTAAGGATCTTTCACTATTTTTTAAATAACTCTTTGAGAATTGGTTTACGCTCGAGTTCAGAAAGCGCGCGCAAGCCTTTTTCATTCGTTATCTTGTCCAAAACTTCAAGGATGGCAGAATGGACTGATTCTTGAAACATGAGAGCAGTGTCTAACCTGTAGTAGGTTGTCGGCCTGACTACGTTCATCAACCACGTGCCAATGAAAGGAACCATAAGTAGGATATCCCAAAGAGCAGTTGTAGTTTCGCCTAACCACCATGATATAAAGAATCCGTTACCAAATGGTGCTGCACAGATGTCAAAGACATGTTCTTTCCGTTCAACTCTGAGATATTCTCGCTTTGCTGAGAAGATTCCACCTTCACGATAGTCGATGCGAGAGAGCCTCACCTCTGGCAAGTTTCTTTGTTTAACAGCCCCTTCCACTAGACCATAGAACTGTTGAGACGATTCTTGTAAATTTTCAGTAAGGTGAAACCAGTGAGAAAAGACGAAAGGAACCTTTTTGGGCATTACAAACTCTGCTAAAATTTAGGATGAAACAGTATTTGGTTTATATTTTTGTGTAATTACAATAAACAAATGTATAGATATTGCAGTGCATATGTGACGAACTGCATGAATATATAAGCTACAATGTCATATTGTTCAACCTAGGAAGATAAGGAATGGTTGTCACGGAAGAATCATTTGTGTGCGATTCATTTAAAATTTTATTGTAATATGTCGTGGTTTATCACAGTTTATTTATTACTTACCACATGTCTGACTGACATTAGCAGAAACAAATGCAATAGAATCGGTCACATCAAGTGACTTGCCAGTCTCTGCATTGTGAGTTTTGCATAGAGGGATAATGTACCAACTTCTATCTGTTGAATTATCCTTCTGTACATGTGCACCCACCTCTGGTTTTTGAAGGCAGCTCATTACTGGACAGTGTGACGGTATAGCTTGTCCACTGAATTTCTTCCAGTGCTCGAGCCAGCTGCCACAGTTACATGTGTTTTGACTTGTACCGTTGATGTTTGTTACTCTCATGTTGATTCCTTTCTAGCTTGATAACGCTCAGTTTAAGTTTAAAGGTATTGGATTTAATTATGGGACAACGAACATCGTTTCTCAGTAACACGCAAAAATACAACCCCATCATTACTCGATATTATTAACTTAATTTTTCTCCTTTAATATATTACTCTCTTAATTAAAAATCAGTAGTCCAAAGGACTATTTTTTTGTAGTCTTTTGGACTATTCAATACGTGATGGAAGGAAGGCCTTGCGAAAGAGACCTTAGACTTATTAGGAAGATTTAGTAATTTCTCAAGGGAAGTTTTAGTTCGGGAATCCTAGTATATACCTTAATTAAAATAAGAAGCCCGCTATGTAGCGGGCTTCTTATCTAAGGAGGATAAAAGAGAGAGAGTAAAATCTTAACACTAATTTTCAAACTCTTAGCAAAAAAAAAGAAACGGTAAAAAGTTATATTCTTTTTAGCTATTCGTAGGGATATTTTGGCTTTGTTTTGAGATAATCAGTATTTTGTTTAAATAAACAGCGTGGCGGTTATTCCCATCGATCTGATACAATCTCCTAAGGTAGATTCTCTGTATAAAACTGATATTCCTTGTTAATGTTATCCGCACCGCGTCTCACAGACAGTCAGCATAAACTAAATCGTGATTGCGTCAACAAATTAGATTATCTAATTTTTCGGCAGAGATAGAATTCCGTCGGTGCATGCTTCATACCATGAAAAGAGGCACTGCTCTCGAAATCAATCTTATGCCATCTGAGACCTAATCCTCTCAGTCTTGATTGAATTTCTTCCCTTAACTTATCAGAAGGCCTATACAAATTGAACAGCAAAATTCCTTCGGAATTCATCTTTTCTACCAAACTCTTCATATGTACTTCGGGGATATTGTAATGGAAGACGTATAAGGCGACGATTACATCAAAAGAACCATCGTGAAAAGGCAACTCTGAATTCTCTGAAATCGCTTTATATGATTTATAAGTTTCGGTGTGTGTACCTGCGTATTTAGGATTTAGATCAACCGCATGGTACTCAATAGGGTATTTACCGTTGATGCCACTGAATTTGACGTAGTGTCCAAAACTTCCTGTCCCAGCGCCAAAATCTAGAAGACTTATTCCTTTCGATTGCTGTTCCTTAGAAATATTGTTACTGACTAGCTTGTAAACAAACATATATATCTTCTGAACAAAACTTTTATCAACGACTCGATCAAAATATGCTGAACGTAAATTGCTGAGTTCGATAATCTGCTCGGAAGATAGCTCTTCAGGTTTACATGGGAGAAAAATTAAGCCCATGTGCTTCAGATACTTCTTACCTAATAATGATATTTCGTCGGGTAACGATCGAGCCTCATCGGGGTTTCTGACTAAAAAGAAATCCTTTATCGAGATAAGCGTGTTTACTAAATGTGATTGGTTGATTTGCGATTTCGCCATATTAACGGGAGAACATCTTTTTGATACTTTCTACATTGTATTTGAATTCTCTAAAATATTGCCTGAGAATGCCTTCTTTGCCAAATGATGCAGTATACCAGCTAGCTAATATATAGAACATTGTAACGGAAAGCAATATAGATTGAAAGAGGGGCATGTTGACCCATTGAAAAGTATCTTTAAAACAAAAGAAAAACAGCGTGATGAAACTCACTAGGATACCAATCCACATTTTCCAGTTATTAAATGAATATAAGAAATAGTAACCAGCCAACACTAAGTTTCCAAACATAACAGTGTTTGTAATTAGCTTGGGGATTACGATACCACAGATTTGACCCTTGTCCAATGGATGAACAAATGTCACAACGAAAGATAATATGACAGTGTAAATCACGAATTGAAGTTGTTTTCTTTCTTTCCATCGATTATTGCTTAGATTAAAAAAGAAACTAACTTTTTGGATACCATCTTTCAAGAAAGAATTCAGATCAACGATTGACAGGCTTTTAATCCTAAACTGTGAGGAGTGCCTTATGCCGGCTCGAACCCATTCCTTGAAAAACTTCTTTGACAGGTCTCGGTGATCAAATCTCCTCATGAACTCTATTGTCCGATTTTCAGCAGGGTCATCATTTTCTCTAGTCTTTGAGACTGAATTCTCCTGGTCCTTTAGTTCGTATCCATCTGGGCATATTATGTATGCGGTCATAGATTCAGGTTTAAGTATTTTATCCGACGTGATAGTAAAATCCAATGTTAATTCCTCAGGAGAAGTCTCTTCGTATGACCATTCCAATTTGCACCAATGTAAAACTATAGGCAATCCAGCATTTTCTATCTCTGGTAGTAACCGACTCTTTTGAATGCTATTATCGAAAGTAACAAAGGATCCCTCTTTCTCATAAATACTATGACCAGGAATGAGCAAATGGTCGTTGGTTTTAAGCTTGTTGTTGCCGCTTCTTGCAATTTTCAGTTTTCTTTCTTTGACTTCATTCAACACCCATTTACCTATAACAGAATCTGATTTCACAGAGCCGGATTTTAAGGAATGTTCATTAACAATTGGTGCATATTCTTCAATGAACACACCATTAACTTCTTTCTCGTCAAAAAATACACCAGAGTAATCACAGAAAGATAAACAGTCAGGAATGGTCAGTTTCAATTGCTCGTCCCAAAGTTCGATACTTTTGTAGTTGACAACAAAACAAGGATAGAGAACAAGGTGGGTTAAGTTCAGTTTTTTCTTGAGGAAGAAGACAAAGACGATCTTGAGAATTTCTAGCTGGTCTTCAGGTTTTTCAGGAAGAGAAATTGTCGCTTTGAGCAAATTATTTTCTTTCGAATATTGTCACAGGTAACCTACAACCACCGGCTCTTTAGGTTTCAGCTCATTTGCAAAAATCCTAAGTATGGACCAACCGTCGATAAGTCTATGTGCAATGTATCTTGGATCAACTATTGGAGAAAGCAACAATGCCCGACCAAGAAAATCTACCCACTCTTCTTGAGTTTTTAATTCGCGTCCGTAATAGTGATATGACCTACCTGAGTTCAATATCATGCCATCCTTTTCTCCAATCATTTCAAGAGAACTCTTAACTAACATTAGGTTTTCTTTTTTTGGTAGACAATGAAAATCAAGCATTGGGATGTGAAGAAATTTTTTTCGCGGAAGTTCAACAAGAGAGCAAAGACCAATCATTTCCTTTCCAGAGATAGACTTTTCATAGGAGTTGATTTTTTGTCGTGATATGTTATTGAGAGACAGCTTTTTGAATCTTGCTTGACTTGAGGAGGGATGGAATGTACATTCCTTCAAAAGCTGTAGTGGAGTAATTCCGTCCCGAATGGACATGGTTAATAAAACATCCCAAAATGCAAAACCATGCTCTTTTCTGATTGCATAAGTCTTTTTTAATATTCTTAATTCACTTTGCGCAAGTTTCTTTTGTGCCCGTTTGTCTAAACCAGGAAATACATCATAAGATAAGAACATTAAATTAACTGCCTGGTGATGTATAGAAGCTAAGTATAGAACAACATCCACAGCAGATGAACCTAAGGGTGGCATCGGAATTCTCTTTTTAGCATACTTCATAGAGGTGAATTTAATTAAATAAAAACACGAAATCAACCTACCTCTTGATTTTCACTCACCTTATTGATAGCGTTTTCCTCGCTTAAAAAACCAATGCAATTATTGATATAACGAGGTATTCTTAATTGCCTGGCAAAAAACATCCATTGCTTTTCGACACGCTATACGGATATTTTCTATTGTGAAATAAATCGTTCAGAAAAGTCACTAAAGCACATGATTAATAAAAGCTATCAGCACTTGAAAGAGCTCGACTAGTAGATTGAAGATGACATTGAAGACCTGAAGGAGGACCATAGCAATCTTAGTGAGAATATTAAGGATATATTGGAAATTCATTGTGTTGTGTTTTGAGAATGACCTATACTATCAAGTCTTTTTTCTTCGCCTTTGTACTGAAAAATCCGTACGCAAGTGCTGCAGAATCAAAGATGTTGATGCGAGCATCTTCGCTCATCCAGCATTTTCGGTGCGGAGGCAAGTGCGGAAGTAATTCGGGATGTTTTGCAGAGAGAATGCCAGCTATCTGTTCTTTATTTTTTGCTTCCGATGCAGCGAAAACTTGCTTTACGAACGAAGGCGCTATCACTTGAGTTAGGATACCTTTTTCTTTCGCGAGTTTAAGAATTCCAGCTAAGAGCAGTTGAACACGCTTGCATCGCCGTGAACTTTCCCCTTTTGTATCCTCAACAACAATTACGTCCGGGTCATATGACTTTAAGAGTTTAGCAAATCGTTCAAGACATTTTGTATGTTTGTCAGACTGAACGTACGTGACACCCCAATCTATCAGTCTTTCTGGTCCCTCAAAGACCACGAAGCCAAAACCTCGACTTATCGGATCTATAGCCAGCACACGTTGTTCCTCTGGAAGATGATGATTCATTATTTGGCAGATATATTATTTAGAGCACGGCCACAACAGATCACCTTGAGCAAAGCTTCTTTTTGCTCCCTCTGCCGGCAAGAATTTTTCTGAGCAAGCCTCTGAGTGAGCGTCCGTGCGCGCCGTATTGTTTGTTCCTCGACTTTTTGATAAAGGCCAGCAAATAATTCATGCACAGGAACGCCAAAGATTGCCTCACGCGCAAGCGCCGTCTCAAGGCTTGGCTGACGGACGAAATGTTCATACCGTGAAACTTTCGAGCCATCTTCACACTTCAATAGAAAAGCAACCTCATCTTGGGAGAGCCCATTGCGTCTTCTATACGTGCGGAGATAATTGTTCAACTTTCTGGACATATTGAGGAGGGTATCTACGTGACATAATCGGTCACGTCAGACTCAAGGCTAGCAAAGCTGAGTACTCGCAAAAGGAAGAAAAAGTTGCCGTTTGCGGCAACAATGGTGGTCACTAGAATCTAACAGTTACCACAAGTTTGTATATTTGTCAAGAGCATCAAGCTGCATACCTTTACTCAGCTCTTTTCTTCGCGAAGTGTACCGTAGACATCAGGGACTTTAGGGACGTTGATTCAGATCCTTGATAGCGACCTTTATTTGCTAAGAAGGATTTTTTGTCTTCCTAGCTCTCTGAAAAAACATAGGTTATGTGTTTTCGTGAAGTCCCTAATATCCCTTAAGTCCCTGGGAGGTGGAGGGATCAATGCCAAATCGTTCAAAGAGGCGTCGAAGTTTTGGCAACTCTGAGATGGCAATCCTGAACACCCCATCGCTTTTTTGTGTTTTCAGGTGGAGCTTGGTGCGAATCACAGAGCCAATCCACTTTGCCGTTACCTTGCGATCGTACTCCTCGCCATAACGGGCTTGGAACCAGTTCGTGATTTCTTTAACTGATGGTCTAGTTTCATTTGAGGAAGAGATTTCATGGATAATTTCAAGCACTTGAGCTTCTATATCCATACCACGATCGGCAATGAGTTCGCGATTATATTGCCGTGCGAGTTCATACAAATCTTTTCTAGCATTGTCATCCTTGATCACACTTAATAATGGAACAAAAATCTGGCTAAGACGCGGCTCAATGCTTCGGTCAACGAGTGTTTCTTCGACGCTTCGGTGATACCGATTCCGAAAACGAAAGAGTAAGAGTTTATTACGAATGTGAAGAGCATTCTCCTTGTATTCTTGAGTGAGGTTAATTGGAATCTCTTCTCGAAGCTTGAATTGCCCCATTTCTTCTGTGAGACAGCGACTTTCAAGGGCGCGATCCTGAAAAAAACCTCTTGTTGCGACTAACTTTGGGCCGAATACGGTATACGCAGTGGGAGAATATTCGTGCTTGCCCGTTGCTTCGCTTCTTAAGACCGGAAACCCTTTGGCATTCCCGTTATTTAAGATTTTTATGATCTCAGCCTGCTCATCACTGAACCGGAAATCCCCTTCGTCGATAATGAGTGTTCCACGCACAGCGTCGAGAATACGGAAAATTGGAGAGACGGTCGAAGCACCGCTCGCGAAGATCGGTTTGTAGCAGAGCGACCCAACCGTCAGAAGAAACCGAGTCTTTCCGCTCCCCGGGTCGCCTCGCAAACGAAGATAGGGCAATTCAGAGAAAGCATCATAGACCCAGCTTAAGAGAACATAGTAGCTCGCAATCTTCTCAAAGAGTGGCGTAACATCGACGTAACGACGAATGAAGGCTTGGATGCTCTGCACGAGTTCCTGTTCAGTGCCATATTCCTCAGGTTCAGAGGGAAAGAGAACCACATCGTTTTTGATGAGATTGTTGTTTGCAGAGTATGGCACGAGACGATGTCCACCGGAAAGAATGCTGGTTTCATAAGTCCATGAATCATTTTTTGAAATGCAGAAAAGCGTTCTCTGTTCTTGCGGCCGATACACCATTTCTACGATTGAGCCGTCAGCAAGCGTAGCTGAGATTGTCGGTTGTGCATTTTCTTTTTGAGTATTTGGGACAGTGGTTTTTATTTCTTCATTCATGATGTAGCAAGTGATTTCACGACCGTGAGTGCTTCAGAGAACGTTAACCCATCTTTCTTCATGAGGAAGGTGAATACATCACCATGAGCCTGACATCCAAAACAATGAAAGCTCTGAGTCCCAGGGTATACCACAAAAGAGGGAGCCGCGTCCTCATGAAAAGGACAAGGTGCTATATAGGTTGATCCGCTTTGACGAAGCGTACAATATTGTCCAATAATATTCTCAATCCTTACAGATGCTTTGAGATGTGTGACCTCGTTACTCGTATTGTTATTGAAATGGTTCTCATTCCATCTTGAGCTTGCGGGTATATCCGGCTTTGGAAGTGTTTTCCCCGTTGCTAAAAGCTTTATGAAATCTTCCCTTGAATGTTTTAGTCTTACGAAATAATCTGTGATGTCGCCCCCTTCACCAACCTCTTCTGGAAGCTCTACTATTTTCGCATAGGGAATTAAACGCGCGACACGCTCTGCACCTCGTCTCCCGGCTTCATCACGATCAAAACAGATGTAGATTTCCTTAGCTGCA
This sequence comes from uncultured Candidatus Saccharibacteria bacterium, assembly GCA_964366395.1. GTDB lineage: Bacteria > Patescibacteriota > Minisyncoccia > Phycocordibacterales > DATDWN01 > C7867-006. Next base: position 2,525 of record CAYITW010000006.1, on the reverse strand, counting down.
GCAAAAGCTTCAGCCCACTCGGGTCGAAATACTCCAGCGCCTCCCGTTGAAGTCACTGCGGCGAACCCATTTTCTTCCAATACAAGGCGGTCAAACTCTCCTTCGCAGATTACGATTTGCCACACCTCATTCTTTAAATGTTCCCAACCGTAGAGTTCAGTTCGCACTCCTGCGGGGAAAAGCATCTTCGGACCTACTTGGTCTTCCGGGTCTTTGGCAAGTTTGAGAAAGGCAAGCTTTTCTTCTCGATCAAAGATAGGGATTGTGATCCGTTCTCCATTCCAACCAATGATGAAACGCTCGATTATCTGGTCTGAGATGCCACGACCATGGAGATACGCACTGATACGCGAGGGTAGTTCTCCATGGTAGCGAAATGCAAGGTGGAGTGGAGGATATAAGTCCTTCATATTCCCAACGCTAGTTTATTTTGGAGATTGAAAAAGGAAGAAGACTTTGCCGTCGATAACAACTTCTACTTTCTTGGTTGATAAAAAAGTTCTGATACTGTCATGGAATGATCTCTCAAAAACAAATTGATGAGCTCAAACGCTTGTTTAATGTGGATGGTATTGAACTTTCAGATGCTGTAGCTTTGACAGTTGGAAGGTGGCTACTTGAACGTCTCAGGGCTGTTGTTCTTCCCATCCCAGAAGAAAAGAAGCAAACGCTTGAAGGAATGAAGAAAGAATCGGCAACCTATCCAAGGTCTTCCAAAAAGCAAAATCGTAAGCCATAATACTCACAACATGGACAACGGCAACCTGAAAAGCTTAGTTATTATCCGCTACCGACGGAAATCCACCGAAGGAGATGAAAGGCAAATTGCTTCCCTCGCAGACCAAGCCTCTGCTCTTAACGACATTGAGCGGCATCTCAACATTACAGAAACTCAGATTTTAGATGATGTTGAAGAATCCAAAAGCGCCAAACTTCCAGGGAGATTTGGCTTCAATAAACAAGTGATCGACCCCATCGAACAGGGGAAAGCGAATGCAATTATATGTTGGCATGCAGACCGACTTTCAAGAAACGCAATGGACACGGCAGTACTCGTGAATCTTATGGACACCGGAAAGCTACACGCAGTTATCACGAATCAACAGATTTTTTGGAACAAGCCGATGGACAAGTTTATGCTTGCCCTTATGTGTGGCCAAGCAAAACTGGAAAACGACAACAAAGGAATCAACGTGAAACGTGGGCTAAATGGAAAAATACGGAAAGGCTGGCGTCCAGGCGTCGCACCAATTGGATATCTCAATAACAAGACCAAGGAAAAAGGAGAACGCGACATTGTTATTGACCAAGAGAAATTTCCTCAAGTGAGAAAACTGTTCGATTTCTTTCTAACTGGGAACTATTCAGTGCGAAAACTTCGCGAAGTAGTTAATACAGACTTTGGTATACGAACGAGAAAAACCAGGAAGGAAGGGGGTAAGCCTCTTTCTATTTCCCACGTGTATCACATCCTAGGTGATCCGTTTTACTATGGTTCTTACTCGTGGCGAAATGCAGAAACAGGATGTTATGATCTTCACAAAGGAAATCATACCCCCATGATAACGGAAGAAGAATACCGTACAGTGCAAGCGATTCTTGGGCATACAGAGCGGCCTCAACCGAAAAAGCGTATGTTTGCATACACTGGACTGATTCGGTGTGGGGAATGTAGGTCATTCGTAACCGCCGAAGAAAAGTGGCAACTGATATGCGGAGTGTGCAAACGGAAGTTCGCCTCGGAATATCGTGAGTGCTGTCCATTTTGTGACACAAGTATCGAGAAAATGCCACACAAAAAAGTATTGCACTATGTCTACTATCATTGCACAAAGAAGCGGATGGCCCATTGCTCTCAGCGAGCAGTGAGACTTGAATCGCTTGAAGCTCAGATTGATGACAAATTGAGAAGGGTCGCTATCAAGGAAAAGTACATGTATTGGGCATTAGACGTGTTGAAGGAGCAGATGAAGGAGGATCGTACAATATGGAAGCAAGCCGGAACCTCAATTGGCCGAGAAGAAAGCAAGCTCAAAGAACAATTGACAGAATTAAATTGGTTCATCATCAAACAGGAAAACGATGGCTGGACCTTGATGAAAAAAGAAGATGCGCTCCAACAGCGCGATCAATTAGAAGCTGACATTAAGGATTCGGAAGAGAAAAGAAAAGAACAGGGCAAGAAAGTTGAGCAATGTCTTATTGCCTCAACTGATCTCTTTGATTACGCTCAGCATGCCCGATTTTGGCTGCAGGAGGGAACAGTCGAGCAAAAAAGGAATGTAACGAAGGCATTGGGTTCGAACCTAACGCTTAAAGACAGAAGATTTAATGCAGATCTTGAATATCCGCTTCCGGAGATTGCTCACATGCTCGAAATCGCTCCTGAAATGAGCCAAGAGTTCGAACCTACGAAAAAGCAAGAAAAGAAAACATTTTCTACTTCATTTCGGGAAAAAATTCCAAGCCTGCTCCCCGGGTAGGATTCGAACCTACAACCCGCTCCTTAACAGGGAGACGCTCTA
>CAYITW010000005.1:0-23520 GCA_964366395.1 uncultured Candidatus Saccharibacteria bacterium | reverse complement strand
ACTTAGAGAAAAGTATTTATGGGACGACAAGAAACTGAAAGCTCGGCTTCACTACTGGGTTTCCGAGCATGTGATGTGGCTACTCCGAGGTGCCCTTCAACATGACGTCCGATTTCGGATCTCACTCCCAAGCCTGCTGACGATCTTAGAGGCCGACGATTGGAATTGTCCATTCGACATAAGGCGATGCGACTATGTTCAAGGTGTTCCGATGGTAGCGCCCTTAGGGGATTGGGTTGGGGCTTCGGAGAAAGTGGCACTATCGGAAGTCGCCGACGTGCTTAGAAAGGCTCTCACCAAGGACGCATTGAAATTACTGATGGACAATCTGAACAACGTCGCTGGAGATCTCGTGGTTGGCAGGGATGTTGCCAGGGGGATGAGAGAGCCCTACCGACGGGAGGGCGTGGATCTTGAAGCGCGGCTCAGAACAATTGGAGCGATCATTCCTTTTTACTCTTCAGGCGGCTTGAGCTGGCTTCTTCACTCAGCGGTCGCTGATACATGGCGGTACGGACTGCTAGGAGATCGACCCGACTTGAAACACTTGGAGTGGAAGAGCGGGCACGATCTTGACCTTGAGGGGGAAGAAATCCAGTGGCCTCAGTGAGGCCTTGTTCTCGGCGTGGTGACAACTCGATACGTTGCTTAGGTTCCGGTAGTGGGCTGATAGCATAACCCCACCACCTAGGCGATCCTGCGCAGCTTGTCAAAAGACGAGCTCTTAGAAATTCTTGCTCACCATAATTCCTCTGGACGAGCTCGAGAATACGCTTCAGCAATACGCCAGAAAGAAGCGGTCTGAAAGTGTGTAGCTAGAGCGTAGACTTCGGGGACGAGAGGGACGTCAGGGACCACTGTTCACTACGCAGCAGATCGAAGTCGGAGACGACGCCGTCTTGCACGCTCCGTCGGACTTAGAAATCGATCCTCCCGTTCCTCGTCAGACTTCTTGGCTTCCTGCTTTCCCCACTCCCACAACTCCCGCGCGGCCTCCTTCAAAGTTCGAATGGCGTTCCGTTGATGGCCGCCCATTATTGCTGGAACATTCTGCCACCTTGTTTTCAAACGGTGGCTCAACCTAGATCTGTACAAGTGATCTGGGATGTGTAAGCTGTGGATATTATTCAAATCAATCCCAATAATATCCAGCAAATGCGTCACGATAATATTTCGATCTCGTTGCCTCCGGGGTATGCGCGATCGCTCGATGAGGAAGCTTCCCGGTACGGATTCAATCGATCTGAGTTTGTCAGAGTTCTGTTCGATGCCTATCTGACCGTGATTGCCGGCATGATCCGAAATCGTCAGCGAGAACCGAATGTGGATCCCATAACCAAGCTGCCAGATTTCTTTCCGGAAGTTCTGCCGCACCGAAAAGAGGAAGCTCAGCGCTGGCTTCATGACTATCTCCGCTTGGTGATCAGGATTCACAGGGAAGCCGCTGAACGAAAGAAGAAGACCGGATCGGTGAACGGTGATTATGTTAGCTTTGATCGACCAGAGATCAATTGATGTTCTTGGCTGTGTTGGTCGCGCTCATTGCAGCCGTCCTGTACTAAGCAACCTGGCGATGCTAGAATATTTGCACAAATAACCATGGACCAAGCAGTCAACAATCCCGCGCTTCCAGGTCAAACTCCGCAGGAGACGGTGAACACATCCGTGTCTGTCGTGGGCCAGCCGCAGGTGTACAGAGCTGTGCGGGCAGTTGGAGTAGTGAAGCCAACCTACGTGCCGCAGACCAGTAACTTCGGCAACAATCTCCAAGTCATTGGGACAGCGTTTTGGTTGAAGGAATACAAAGTCCTAATTACATGTGCGCACGTCGTCCAGGGTCTGCTCAGTGGGACCTTGGAACAGACGGGCTTGCTTGTTGTCGGAAACCTTGGCAAATATGCACGCGCTGCAATCGCATCGTTGGACCTAGCTCATGATCTCGCGGTACTGCAGATAACTGGTGAGTCGCAGGAATTCATCGAAGCAGAAGCGGCATCCGGTCTGGAGATTGTTGGGGCATATCCTCAAGTCGGTCGTGCAGTAGGTTACGCGGGGTTTCCGATGGGCTCACAACTTCTTAACTCGATACACTCGCCAACATACGCTGAGGGTGTTGTTGCGGTCCAGCTAAGAGAGGGACCTATTCGAAAAGAAATTCAAATTACTGGCGCCGTTGCAGGAGGATACAGTGGCGCCCCTGTTGTTCTCAAAGATGATCCATCAAAACTCATCGGTGTGTTGTCGAGCGGGCCGAGCGCTCCCGGAGCCCAGGGGAATATTTTCATGGCAGTGTCGTGGACACACGTTGAGGCACTGGCAAAGCTTTCAAAGTCATGACTAGTCAGGCCACGTTGATCGGTGAACGGTGATTACGTTAGCTTTGACCGGCCAGAGACCGCGTAGACTTTGGGGACAACAGGGACGTGAGGGACCACTGTCCACTACGCAGCAGATCGCAGACGGAGACGGCGCCGTCTGGCGCGCTCTGCCGGACTGAGCAATCGCTCGTCCCGTTCCTCGTCGGTCTTCTTGGCTTCCTGCTTTCCCCATTCCCACAACTCTTCAGCGGCCTTTCTCAAAGTTCGAATGGCGTTCCATTGATGGCCGCCAAAATTATGAAAATTGCTATAACGGGGACGCATTCGTCTGGCAAAACAACACTAGCAAGGTCAGCTAGTGAACTTTTAGGGTTGCAGTTTATGCGAGGAGATACGATAAAGCAGATTATGGAAGCAACTTTTCCAAATAAATCTTTGGACGATTTAACAAAAGAGGAAAATTGGAAGTTGGAAAGCTTGGGCCTAGATAGCAGAATAGATGCAGAAAAAGAACATGAATCTTTTATTTCTGACGGTTGCACTTTAAATTCAATCGCGTATCTTACAGTTAAATTAGGTGTGGATATAAAGAAAATAAAAGATTTTAATATTTTTTGTGATAAGGCCAAAAAAAATGCTGAAAAATATGATTATATAATATACCTTCCTCCCGAAATACCCCTAGAGAATGATGGATTTCGTCCCATGTCAGAAAAGTTTAGGATTGAGATAGATAAAATGTTGTGCGAGATATTAAAAGATTATAAGTTCTATGTTGTGAAAGGGAGTCTGGAAGAGCGTCTAGAACAAATCAAGTTAATCACAAAGCTATAGAAGAGGATCTTTACATTCTATTGACAAAATACGAAAGAATGATAGGGTGGCTAGCGGAATCGGCAAGGTGTCGAAACCTCGTGAATAAACCTTTCTCAAGGAGGGAAGATGAAGAAAGTGATGAAGACCGTACTCTGTGCGGTCGCAGCGCTGGTGCTGGTAATAGCCACACCTCGTTTGGCTTCAGCCAGCTCGATTTCGATAACAAACGCATCGTTCGAATTTCCAGGAACTGGATTCTACACGCCAGGTGTGATTACGGGGTGGACTCTGTCCAATCCCAGTAACCAAGGGGTGTTCCAACCAGGGGCATTTCCAGGAACGTACTACACTGGCGCTGGGTCAACCAATGGTGTTCAGACCGCCTACAACAATGGCGGGACTATCAGTCAAACGCTGACTGATGTTCTCCTGTCGAATACGTTGTACACCTTGATGGTCGACATCGGTGACCGCAAGGACACGACTTTGGCAGGGTACTGGGTTGCTTTGTATGCAGGAACCAACTTGCTCGCAATGGAGAACTCTCTGTCGCCGAACGATGGATTTCTGACATCACAACTCAACTACCTCGCTCTCGCTGGGAATCCCTTTCTGGGTCAATCCCTCCGAATTGAACTGGGTTGCAGGGGTGTTCAGTGCAACTTTGATAACGTCAGTCTTGGAGCTACACCAGTTCCTGAGCCAGCAGGACTTCTTCTGCTGGGAACTGGACTTCTCGGTGTTGCAACCATCATCCGTCGTCGGCGGCGTCAAGTCGCGTAGTCTCAAGGGTCGACCAAGCATTGTGCTTTGGTCGACCTCTTTTTTATGTTATATTTATCTTAATGAACCAAAGATTTTACCAAGTTGTCTCAGGCTTACTAGCGCTCATACTAATTGTTGTTATCGCTTACTTTTCCTTTGTTAAAAAACCTGAAGAAGTAAATGTTTCTGTAAACAACACAAGCACAACCACAACTTCAACTCCCATAAAACCATCCACAGTAGAATATAAAAATACAGAATACGGTTTCAGTTTAATTTTACCGAAAAGCTGGAACGGTAATTCTGTTATTGAAGATATTTGGGAAGGATATAGTTTAGATGTAAAAGGAGAGAGCCAGATTATTTCAGAGACTGGACCGCTTATCTCTATCAGACATCCAGACTGGGAATATAAATCTCCTCGGCAGGATATTCCAATAATGGTTTTTACTTTGGCACAGTGGGCTGATTTACAAGCAGATAAATTCCACATAGGTGCAGCGCCTATAAATCCAAGTGAACTCGCGAGAAATAAAAAATATGTTTTTGCTATCCCAGCCCGCTACAATTTTGAATACCTGACTGGTTACGAGGAAGTGGAGGAAATACTAAACGGCAAACCACTCAAAGCTTTTTAATGGGCAATGGTGAAGGCAAAGACGTCCCTAGCTCCAGCTTCAAGTAGAGTTTTTCTAGATTCTAATAAAGTACTTCCAGTCGTCACTACGTCGTCTACTAAAATAATATATTTTCCATCTACTCTGGGGTCAGCTCCAAAACATCCAACCAAGTTTTTCATTCTTTGCTCTCTAGATTCGCTCTTGTTTTGAGTTGGCGTTTCATTAATTTTAGCAAACCACTGTGGTGCATATAGAAGAATATGATCAGCATCATTTTCTAGAATCGCTTTTGCAATGTATTCACTTTGATTATAACCCCGCTCGTATCTTCGCTCACTCGAAATAGGAATTGGTATCAATAAAAATTCTGCTGTGTTACTGAAAAGTGAAATATCTGAAATCAAAGCGAGTATTTCTTCAAAAAGTAATTTACCAATCCACTCTAGGGCTCTAGTATTTTCTTTATATTTCAATTCCCAAATGATTGCTTTAACACGGGAATCTTTATAGTGAAATAAAGATTGAATCCACCCAGCATCTTCTAGTGGCGGAGCCTTAGGCAGGTTTAGAATTTCTTTTTCCCCAAGTTTTCGGACAATAGCAAAATTAGTTCGTGGTGGTAAAATTATATCTAAAAGTATTCCAAACAGATTTTTTGTTTTCGCCAACATACTTTATACATTATACTTTATACGATATACTAGTTACACATGGCCAATTTCTTTACAAATTTATTTAATAAACAAAGCCAGAGTGTTTTAGGGATAGATATTGGTTCATCTTCCATAAAACTGGTTCAGTTGAGCCGTAAAAATGGCCATCCCGTACTTGAGACTTATGGCGAGTTGGCACTCGGACCTTACACGGGTAAGGGGGCTGGAGAAGCAACAAACTTATCACAAGAGAAAATAATTGAGGCGGTAAACGACATGCTTAAAGAAAAGGAGGTTAACATAACTACCAGATCTTGTGGTATAGCCATCCCTTTTTCTTCCAGTTTGATGGTGGTGATTGATATGCCAATGATGACAAAAGGTCAGCTTGACCAAATGATTCCAATAGAAGCTCGCAAATATATTCCAGTTCCTATTTCTGAAGTCACTCTTGATTGGTATCTTATTCCAAAAGATAAAAATGCTGAAGCTGATTATTCACAAGAAAAAGCTGAAGCCAGTATTTCTAAGGTAGAAGTTCTTATTGTGGCTTTACACAACGATACATTAAATCGTTACAAAGAAATTGTTACCAAATGCGCACTTGACGCAAGTTTTTTTGAAATTGAAATTTTTAGCACAATGCGTTCCGTTTTAGATCAAGAAATAAGCCCAGCACTTATTATTGATATGGGTGCAACTACTACAAAACTTTACATTGTGGAGAAAGGAATTCTGCGTTCGTCACACATGATAAATCGTGGTTCCCAAAATATCACAAACGAACTTTCCAAGTCCCTTGGTATTTCCCTAGAAGATGCAGAGTATCTAAAGCGTGAAAAAGGTATTCCAGGTTCTATCAACGGAATAGAAGTTAGGGAAGTAATGACTATTACTCTGAACTATATCTTCTCTCAAGCCAACCAAGTAGTGTTGGCATATCAAAAAAAATACAAAAAAAATGTAAGTAAGGTCATGCTTGTTGGAGGGGGAAGTGCACTCAAAGGCATAGTCGACGTTGCAAAAACGAATTTTCAAACTGAGGTGGTTGCTGGAGATCCTTTTGGAAAAGTGGTTGCTCCAGCATTTTTGGAAAAAGTTTTAAAGGATACAGGACCAGAATTTGCTGTAGCTGTTGGTGTCGCCTTACGAAAACTTCAAGAAATAAGTTAATTGACTAAATCTTAAAATCCTAGTACTCTCTTGAATGGAGGGGTTCATGTCCGACTACATTGGCTCTATGACAGATGAGGAAGAGGAACAGGCAATCGCAGATCGACAAGTTGTTGACGAAGAAAGAAGAGAGAGAAGAAACAAATGGTTGGCAACACTCCTTCTCTTTGCTCTCGTTGCCGCCTCTCTTATTGTCCGGTGTGGCAATCTGTTTCTTTAGTCTGTTTACTTAAACTTCACGTACAAAACTTCACAAGAGTCCATCTTGTGGAGTTTTTCTATATAGAGCTCTTTATACACATCTCATATAGTTTTTTACTTGAACATATACTATAATATGTGCATAGTATGGAACCTAAATTTCAAACATCGTTTATTCCTAAAAAACCGATTAGCCTTACCCAAAGTGGTGTCCTGCCTGTAGCCCGCAGTTTTAATCTTTTTTCTTTACTAGCCACAGTTTTTTTTATAGTCACATTGCTTACTTCTGGTGGTCTTTTTATATACCAAAAAATTCTTGATGGCCAAATAATTCAGGCTGGCAAAGACATAGAAAAGGCTCGTGAAGCCTTTCAGGTTGGACAAATTAAAGATTTAATTGATGCGAATTCCCGAATCAAAGCAGCTGAAACTCTTTTGGAAAATCATGTAGTTATTTCAAGAATAATGGTGTTGTTGGAGGAGCTGACAGTGAAGAGGATTCGTTTCTATGATTTTAGCTATTCCAACAAAAACAATTCCCCAACTTTAGCCATGAAAGCTGAATCTCAAGGTTATAATGCTCTGGCGGTACAAGGAGAAATTTTCTCTAAAAGTGAATTTTTGAGGGATTCTAGATTTTTTGATTTTACCGCAGGAGATAACGGCATTGTTACAGCAAGTTTTTATACAACGTTGAATCCAGAGCTTATATCGTATAAAAAAGCTGTTGGTCTTGAGTCTACTAATCAATAACATGAAACCTTTATTACCATTTATAATTATAGGAATATGTATAGGAATGTATTTTTTATATATAAGTCCTGCTATCACAGAAGTTCAAGTACTGAGTGACCAAAAGGCTGAATATAACGATGTTTTAAATAAGGCAAATGAAATAAAAGAAAAACGAGATACTATTTCCTCTACATACAACAATATTTCTAGCTCCGATTTGGAGAGGTTAGGAAAAATAGTTCCTGCAAAATTTAATTCTGTTTTATTTGCTAAGGATGTTAATGATTTAGCTTCAAAGAACGGTGTCACCATCAAATCCTTCAAGGAAACTGTTGCTAGGGCAAATAATAGTGGTGATATAACACTAGAGTCAGAGAGTATGCCTTATATTGAAACCATAATTACTCTAAGTCTAGCTGGACAATACAGACAGTTTATGAATTTTCTAGCTGAACTTGAAACCAATATTCAACTAATGGATGTTATTAGTTTATCTATCAATTCAAACGCTGGTCAGAAAGTAGTCGAGAGTCAGTCCCAGTACACTTTAGAACTTAAAACTTATTCTTTAAGATAATATGGAAAAAATTTCACCAATGAGTAGTAAAATATTAGTTCCAGGTTTGCTAATTTTAGCGCTAGCAGTTGCTTCATATTTCTATTTTGCAAAAGATGATATTGCCAATCTAGATGACTTGGGAGACACGGAGCCACTGGGTCAGGATATATTAGTATTAGCTGAGAAACTTGATACACTCTCTATCGATGCCTCTGTTTTTTCTTCAATATTATTTACAACCCTTAAAGATTTAAGTACGCCACTTACTCCAGAATCACAAGGAAGACCTAATCCTTTTGCCGCGATTGGCTTAGAGAATTCTGTTAGTACAGTACCGACAATAGCTCCCAGACCATCAGGAAGATAGGGTAGTAGTTAATGATTTTATAATATGGACATACTTCAAATACTTGTACAAAAAGGCATTTTACCTCAAAAAGATGTTGCAAAGATTACAAACGAATCTGTATCTTCAGATATAACAATAGAGGAAGCGCTAATTAAGCACGGTATTTCTCCATACGAAATTCTCTCTGCTAAAGGAGAATATTTTGATGTTCCAATAAAAAGTTTAACGGGGTTGGATATTACTGAAAAGACACTAAGTTATATTCCCGAGGACTCAGCTGCTCATTATCGTTTTGTGCCCGTGGATGTTGTTAAAGGAGTTTTAGAAGTTGGAATGGTGGACCCAGACGATATAGACGCAAGAGATGCATTAAACTTCATATCATCTAAAATAGGGATGCCATTTAAAATATTTCTTATTACAGAAACGGATTTTGATAAAGTCTTCTCTTTGTATAAAGGATTGACGAGCGAAGTTTCGAAATCTTTATCAGAGCTTGAAACAGAGTTAAAGGTTGAGACGACTAGAAGGGAAGAAGATGAAGATGATTCTATTGAACATAGTAAAAAAATAGCCGAAGATGCTCCTGTGACAAAAATCGTTGCGACTATTTTACGTTATGCAACTGATGGTAATGCTTCAGATATTCATATTGAACCTTGGCGAGAAAACGTCAGAGTTCGTTTTCGAGTTGATGGGGTGATGAACACCTCTTTGTCACTTCCTTACAAAATTCATTCAGCTGTAGTTTCTCGTATTAAAATACTATGTAATATGCGACTTGATGAAAAGCGTAAACCACAAGACGGAAGGTTTACCGCCCGCATTGAAGGACGAAAGATTGATTTTCGTGTCTCAACATTTCCAACGTACTATGGTGAAAAGGTTGTGATGAGACTTCTTGATCAAGAAAAGGGTGTAAAGAAACTAGACGACCTTCAGTTATCAAAAAGAAATCTCGAGTTGATTCGAAAGGCAATAAACAGACCATATGGACTTATCTTAATTTCTGGACCAACTGGTTCTGGAAAAACAACAACACTTTACGCTATGCTTAATGAACTAGACAAGGACCATCAAAATGTTCTTTCCTTGGAGGACCCAATTGAGTACAACATAGAGGGTATTTCACAGTCTCAGGTTCAACCAGAAATTGGATATACATTCGCATCAGGACTTCGTACAACCCTGAGACAAGACCCAGATGTGATAATGGTGGGTGAGATTCGAGACAAAGAAACAGCCCAGCTTGCTATTCAGGCTGCTCTAACTGGCCACTTGGTACTTTCAACTATTCACACGAACTCTGCCACAGGGGTTATACCGAGACTGATAGATATGGGAATTGACCCTTTCCTAATTGGTCCAACCCTAATTTTAGCTATGGCTCAGCGTCTTACCCTTGAGCTTTGTCCTAACAGTGGTACGCCTATACCAATAGAGGGAAGTATAAAACTTATGATAGACAAACAATTTAGTGATTTGCCACAGAAATATATTGATGAAATAGAATTTACAAATGAAGTTTATAAAGCTGATCCAAGTGCTGATTGTCCAAACGGAACTCGTGGACGTATCGCGGTTATGGAGGTTATGGAAATGGATAAAGATCTAGAATCCGTTATCTTGAAAAATGCTAACGAACTTGAAATTGCGAAACTAGCTAGGTCGAAGGGTATGATGACAATGAAAGAAGACGCTATTGTAAAAGCCATGCACAGAATCGTTCCTTTCGAAGAAGCTAATATGTTATAATGACGTCACTATATCGTAATTGATATAATCAAAAGTAATAGAATTACAATGGAAAAAGAAAATAAAAATATAAAAATATTACTTATCGATGACGACCGTTTTCTTCTTGATATGTATTCACTAAAATTTAAGAAATCGGAGTTAAATGTTGATACGTCATCAAGTAGTCTAAATGCACTAGAGAAACTAAGAACCGGAGGAGATTATGACATTATTCTTCTCGATATTATTATGCCAGGGATGGACGGTTTGGATTTATTGAAGACAATAAGAGCTGAAAAACTTTCACCAAATTCTGTAATTATCATGCTTACCAATCAAGCTGACGATTTTGAAAAAGCCAAAGCCTTTAATGTTAATGGTTATATAATAAAAGCCACTACGATTCCTTCAGAGGTTGTTGAACAAGTTTTAGTAATATATAGAAATAAAAATAAAAAATAATGGCTTCTGACTACAAAAAAGATTTAGAAACTCTAATTTCCATCGTCGTCAAAGAAGATGCTTCAGACCTCCATCTGTCAGAAGGCAGAGTTCCAGTTATTAGGTCCGCAGGTTTTCTTGTTCCTATTACAAACCATCCTGTTCTTACTCATCAAGATATGAAAGGAATCGTAGATGAACTTTTTGATACATCAAAAAAAGAAATTTTTTTAGATAAAAAACAAGTTGACTTTGCCTACTACGACAACAATGGCTCAAGATTCCGAGGTAATGCTTTTTTTAATACTGGGAAAATAAGTATAGCTTTGAGACTTGTTCCAAGTAGCATAAAAACTCTTTCAGATTTACATTTACCCGCAGTTTTAGAGACATTTATAAATAAGCAACAAGGATTTTTCTTGGTTGTGGGTCCAACTGGTCATGGTAAAAGTACAACGTTGGCGACAATGATTGATATGATAAATGAGCAAAGACTTGAGCATATTATTACAATAGAAGACCCCATTGAGTATATTTTTGAGTCAAAAAAATCCATCATTGACCAAAGAGAGGTTTTACAAGATACTCCAGATTTCCACACAGCTTTAGAGGGCGCCTTTCGTCAGGATATCGATGTTCTTATGATAGGTGAAATGCGTACAGCTGATGATATTGCAACTGCTGTGACCGCAGCAGAAACTGGTCACCTAGTTTTTTCAACCCTCCATACCAATTCCGCTGCCCAATCCATAGAACGTATTATTGATTCATTTGAAGGAAACCAACAAACCCAGATTCGATTACAATTAGCAAATAGTTTAATTGGTATTTTATCGCAGCGCCTTATTCCTCGTATTTCTGGGGGGCTTATTCCAGCAGTTGAACTTTTAATTAACAACAATGCTGTTGCCAACTTAATTCGGGACAATCGTACTTTCGAGATTAACTCGGTTATTGAGACAGGTTCTGACCAAGGAATGATTGATTTGAACAGAAATTTAAGTGAACTTGTAAGAGCAGGGGAGATAACTATTGAGAATGCTTATCTACATTCCAATAATTCAAAAGGCTTGGACCGTATGCTTTAGTTTTAAAAACTTTATAAATCTTTTATGCTATTTACTTATAAAGCAATCACACCACAGGGACAGAAAACAGATGGCACCATCGAGGCATTTAATGTTGACACAGCTATCGACCAGCTTCAAAAGCGGGGACTTATCATATCTCAAATCAATGCAAATGATGAAAAAAAATGGAATATTGCCCTACTTTCTTTTTTAAATAGAGTTTCAAATAAAGATGTTGTCATTCTTTCTAGGCAAATGTCTACACTTTTTCAGGCTCAAATTTCCGCCCTTAGAGTTTTCAGACTTCTTTCTGCACAAGTTGAAAATCCTCGTCTGAAAGGCTATCTCATAAATATTGCTGATGACTTACAGGGAGGAAGCTCTATCTCAAATGCAATAGCAAAGTACCCAGACGCTTTTTCTCCATTTTATGTCAATATGGTTAAATCTGGTGAGGAGTCAGGAAAGCTGGACGAGATTTTTAATTATCTGGCCGATTATCTAGACAGGTCTTACGCAGTTTCATCAAAAGCAAAAAATGCTTTAATTTACCCAGCTTTCGTTATTACTACTTTTGTCGGTGTTATGATTTTAATGTTTACCGTAATTATTCCAAAAATTGCTTTAATGATTTCTGATTCTGGACAAGAAATACCAATTTACACAAAAATAGTACTTTGGATAAGCGGTGTTATTGTAAACTACGGAATATTTCTTGCCTTCGGAGCTGTTATAGCAGGATATTTTGTCTGGAGGTATTCAAAAACAGATGCGGGAGCGGACTATTTAGATAATATGGTTTTGAATGTTCCATATATTGGTGATTTGTATCGCAAACTCTATCTTTCTCGTATCGCTGACAACTTAAATACTATGATATTGAGTGGAATTCCAATGCTTCGAGCCTTGGAAATAACTTCTTCTGTTGTTGGTAACCGTACTTACAAGGCTATTCTTGACAATACTTATGTTCGAGTAAAGGAAGGAACTTCTCTCTCGGATTCTCTCGGAATGTACAAAGATATTCCAAATATGATGACTCAAATGGTTAAAGTTGGAGAGGAAACAGGAGAACTAGGCACTATTATGAAGTCTCTTTCAAATTTTTACCAAAGGGAAGTAACAAACGCAGTGGACACGTTAGTTGGTCTTATAGAACCAGTTATGATTGTGGCACTTGGTTTGGGGGTGGGAGTACTATTGGCAGCAGTTCTAATGCCAATCTACAACATCGCTTCCGCAACTTAGCTCAGGTCTTTTTCACGAAATTCATCGTCTAAAATTCTCACAAAACTCTCACCGTACTACTGTACGCCTCAAGTTTTATTCCAATTTTATACGCGACCTTCGCAAAAAATCCTCTGAGCGGGTGATGGCTACGCCATCCGGAGTATCCTAATACCTAAAAACCCTTATTTTAAGCCATATTATAGAAAGTGCTTGACTTCTATAGAGTAGTATGATATCATTATAAGTGGAATAGTGAGAGGTTTTCGTCGGAGCACAGGCGCGCTAATAGCGGGCCCATAGCACGGCGAGAAGATGTCTCATTGAATTTGAGGTGTGGATCGAAATTTTGGCGGGGTCACTTGCCACTAACGGAGTTTGCGCTGGGCTAATTGCCGGCGCGGTTGCTCCACTTTCCAACCTTGAATCTTGTGAGAGGAAGCTCTTACTTTTCCACTGGGCCTGCGATTGCTTCTGCGACCGCGGGCCCTTTTTTTGTATACAAAATTTCGTACAGTTGAGTTATAAGTTTTTGGAGACTTCGCAGACTCTTTAGAAAACAAAGACGAATGCGTTAGCCTGGAGACACTGTTTGAGCGGTAGCGAGTTTGTCGGGAAGGCGAGCATGAGGATATTGTTTTCTTGAACGACGAGCATAGTAAAATCCCAGCAGGGATTTATACGTGCCCTAGAAAACTTATAATGCAGAACATTATCCACAGGGCAAGAGTAACTAAACTCGTTATCTTGTACAATATAGTGATACAACCTAATCATTTAATATAAATTATGAAAAGATTAAATAGAGGCTTCACTATTATAGAACTAATAGTAGTCATAGCTATTATCGGTATAATCGTGTCTGTAGTCGTGGTTGCTCTAAATGGAGCGAGGGATAAGGGGAGTGATGCTGGGGTTAAGTCAAATTTAACAGGTATTCGTGGACAGGCTGAAATATTAAACGATACTTGGGGTGGTTATGGTGTTGATGCAACCCCTACCTCATTTTCAGCGGGTGTTTGTGCTGCCACTCCCGACACGTTGTTTGCTGACCCTAAGATTGTGGCTCAAATTACCGCAGCTGGCTATGCTTCAAATGGTGGTAGCATGTCTCAAGGCAGTTGTGTAAGCACCAATATAGCTTGGGCTGTTTCGGTACCACTTAAAGAAAATCCATCTAACTCTTGGTGTGTTGATAGCAGGGGTACATCAAGAGTAGTTACTCCAGTGTCGGGAGATCGTGGTTTTAATGGTGTTGCTTGTAAATAGGCTTTCTATAGCAGTTTAATTATCCACAGGGCATCTTTCCATAGTTCCAATAGAGCCGTATAATACATATATTCGTTTAGACAAACGGGCTCTCTCACGGGAGATAGGATGGTCGAGTAAAACAATTACATTATAAGAATTTAGTTAATAATAAATAATAATTTAATAAATATGACAAACAAGTTTAACCGAGGTTTTACACTTATCGAACTTCTAGTGGTTATCGCTATTATCGGTATCCTATCGTCTGTTGTGTTAGCAAGTCTTAACACAGCTAGAGGAAAGGGTTCTGATACTGCCGCAAAATCAACACTCTCAGGTATGAGAGGACAAGCCGAAATTTACTATGACACTAACGGTAACTATACAGCTGTTTGTGGAGATCCAAACGTTATCAGAGCTGTGGCATATGCTCGTTCAACTGAAGGTATCACACCAGCTTGGGCTACGACCGCAGATAACCTTGTGACTAGTGGGTGTACCAACGCTTCAGGAACATATGTTATGTGGGTAAACCTTGCAAAAGGTTCTACACCAACAAACTACTGGTGCGTAGACAATACTGGTGCTGCTATCCAAAAAACACTCGCTCCAGCTACTGCTGCTCCAACTTCTTGTGCTGCAACCTCAGCAGGTGCCGCTTGGTAATGTTAATTCCTAATTAATAGACAAAAAACCGGTAAAGCCGGTTTTTTGTTTGTGCATAAATCAATTGTAAACAGGAGCCTGTCTGTTATAATTAAAAATGAGTTTAGTTTTCAGTACTATTTTTATGATAATGAAATTAACAAAAGGTTTTACGCTCATAGAGCTACTAGTCGTTTTTGCTGTAATTGGCATATTGTCTTCGTTTGTGTTAGCACAGTTAAACTCTTCAAGAACTAAAGCTACGGATTCCAAAGTTAGGCAAACTTTAAACAACGCAGCTAGTAAAGCTCAACTAACTTACGAATTAAGTGCGACTGAGAGTTGGGCTAACACCTGTTCAACTGTTCAGACTCAGATAAACACAGTTGGGGGTCAATGTGCTAACACAGCATTTAACTACAGAATTTATGCGGCTGTAACAGGAGGGTATTGGTGCGTTGATTCAACAGCTACTAAAAGGTTGTGTACCGCCGTCCCTCCATCTACCTCTTGTCCATCTGGTTGTTAGTAAAATCTTGTTTCTTGCTTATTTATCCCTTTATTCCCTATGTTTTCAGTGTATAATTAACATATGGATTGGTTTTCTATAATCTTTGTTTTTATTCTCGGTGCTATCATCGGTAGTTTCGTCAATGTAGTGGGTTTACGCTATAACACTGGTCTCTCCATATCCAACAGTAGGTCAAAATGCTTTTCGTGTGGTTTACCACTAAAATGGTATGAACTTATACCAATATTTAGCTTTCTTTTTCTCCGGGGGAAGTGCGGTAAATGCAAAAGTCCAATTTCTATCCAATATCCAGTAATTGAAATTCTTTCAGGACTTATTTTTGTCGGTGTCCTAGTTAGACAAGTTTCTCTCTGGCCCTTCTATAGTACTTTTTCAAACGGGTTACTTTATTCTGGGTTGTTTTTTGTTTACTACACTTTTATATTCAGTCTACTTCTAGTTATTGTTATTTATGATATTCGCCATAAAATCATTCCTAATAAACTAGTATATACATTTATTATTTTAAGTTTCGGGAAACTACTATTATTTTTATACTGTAAAGATTTTATTTTAACTACAATCGATTGGTTTGATTTGTTTGCTCCAATAGTTTTGTTCACACCTTTTGCTTTGCTGTGGCTTCTTTCCTCTGGCAGATGGATGGGTTTTGGAGACGCCAAACTCGCTTTCGGTATAGGTGCGCTTTTGGGTTTTATTTCAGGGGTATCAGCCATCATTTTAGCTTTTTGGATTGGAGCGGTGTGGAGTATCTGGCTTTTAATCGTAAGTAGATTGTCTAGAAGTAAAAATACGAGAGGGGGTAATACAGTGCATCTCAATTCTGAAGTGCCATTTGCTCCGTTTCTTATTATTGCAACAGTCGTGGTGTTTCTAAACCGTATTGATGTTTTGGGCCTAAGCGACATAATAACTTTTTTATATGCAAACTAACTCAAATCATGGTTTTACCTTAATAGAGCTACTTGTTTCCATATCTATTATGATAACACTGTTAGGTGTGGTTGTTTTTAATTATAGAGGTGCTAGCGATAGACTTGATTTAAATGCAGCTGTTCAAGAGGTAGCAATAGCCATAAGACAAGCTCAAGTTTATGGTTTGGGTGTAAGGGAAGATGCCCCAAGTGGCGGAAATTTTGGTTATGGTTATGGAGTTTATTTTAATCCTGTTTCTAGCCAAAGTGATTATTATTTGTTCATTGATAAGGATGCGACTAATACTTATTTACACGGGAACGGTTGTGGGAGTAGCCCAACGGAGTGTGTAGAAAAATTTGTTTTAAGAAATAATGTGAGAATAGTCAGTGTTTGTGACGGTTCAGGTAATTGTTACTCAACAGGTCAGACTACGCTTCATATAAAATTTTTACGACCAGACCCAGCCGCGATCCTTACATTCATAAATCCTAGCGGTACGCCTAGCTGGGGTAATGTTTCTTCCATAAATCTCATTTCGCCCGGTGGTCTACAAGCAACAATAGTTGTGAGTAGAACTGGAAGTATCCAAGTCCAGTAAACTAAAATGAAAAAAATAGTCCAAAAAATGATAAAAGGAAAGGAAGGGTTCACTCTAATAGAGATAATGGTTTCAATATCTGTTTTTGCGATAGTTTTACTTATTAGTTCTGGTTCAATTTACACACTTTTTGATACAAACAGAAAATCTCAAAATCTTCGTAGTGTTATGGATAATCTTAACTACACTTTAGAATCCATGACCAGATCAATCCGCTTCGGGTCTAGTTATCATTGTGATGTTACTATCACAAATCCAGCACTAAATTTTCCAAATGATTGTGGTGCAAATGGAGCGCCTTCTATAGTTTTTAACGACGATCTTGGTAATCAAATAATTTATTCAACAACCACAAACAGTGTAATAATAACCAAAACAATGGGAGGAAACACTATCAATCTAACCTCTTCTGACGTCACTATTACCAACCTTAAGTTTTATGTAGTTGGCTCATACCCGCATTGTTATTTAGGTTGTACCCCAACTGACACTATTCAACCAAGAGTTGTGATTGTTCTTAGTGGTTATGTTGGGACAAAACCAACAACAAGGAGTAGTTTCGTTTTAGAGACAACAGTTTCTCAAAGAAGAGTAGATGCACAGTAGAGTTATAAAGTCTGTAAAGTCCATAAAGTTGAAAGCAAAAAAATGCAAAAAGTAACTGAAAAAAAAATAAACAAGAAAAGTGAAACTGGGTTTACTTTAGTAGAAACACTTGTCGCTATCGGCATTCTTTCAATTTCAATTTTGGCGACGTTTACAGCAGTACAGGCCGGGTTACAATCTTCAGTAAACGTGAAAGATACTATTACTGCTTACTACCTAGCTCAAGAGGGTATGGAACTTATCAGAAATATTAGGGATGATAATGCTTTGAATTCAATAAGTGGAGGAGCAAATACTTGGCTTACTGGTTTAGCAAGTGTTGGTGGAGATCCGTGCTATTTCGGAAAAATTTGCATTATTGATTCTAAAACAAAAATTGCCTCTACTTGTTCAGGGACTTGTCCTGCAATAAAACAAGATTCTAACGGTCTTTTTGGTTATGTTTCTGGGACCGCCACAAAATTCAGACGAGATATTCAGTTTATGGAATTAGTCCCTGCTTATACAGATGAAAAAATGGTTTACATAACTATTTATTGGACAAGTGGGGGTGTGGCGAAATCTTTCCAAGTGACTGAAACGCTTTTTAATAGACAATAAAATGAAAAATAAAGGATTTACATTACTCATAGCAATGGTTACCACTTCTCTGCTTTTGATTGTCAGTTTTGTTGTTTCAAATATTGCACTAAAGCAACTAGTTTTGGCTAACGCTAGCAAAGAGTCACAATATGCATTTTATAATGCAGATAGTGGAGTGGAGTGTGCAACGTATTGGGATTTAAAAGACCCAACTTCTAGTCCCTTCGACCCAAATGGCTCTCCAACTAATATAACTTGTAATACTACTACCAGAACTGTTGGTGGCGGCGGGTCCAATCTAACCAGCACTTTTACTATACCACTTCCAACTGGCTGTGTGGTTGTCAGTGTGACAAAAAATGTCAACGATACTACAACTATTGATTCAAGGGGTTACAACACTTGCACTGCAGGAGCTATTCGTAAGTATGAAAGAGGAGTTAATCTAACCTATGATAATCTCTCAACAGGAGGTTCTCCGACAAATATAGCTTTAGGAAAACCTGTGACACAGTTTGCTCCGTTTGGTAGTAGTCCAGGTTCTGAATTATCACCAAGTAATCTAACTGATGGGAATCTTAGTTCTCAAGCGTATCCTGCACACACGAGCCTGTCTTACTCAGTAGACCTTGGAAGTCTAACCTCTATCACGCAAATAAATATTGCTATTGGTAGAGCTGGTGTGGCGAGTGGTCAAAGTGGCGAGTACGGTTATATTTATAGTGGAGATGGAACCCCGTATATTACTAGTTGGCAGATTGATGTGGTGTATGACCCTGTTGTAGATACCTACGTGTCTCTAGCTTCTGGTTCAACAATACCAAATGCTGACAATATCGGAGCTACACCAAGTGCTCCAATTAGAAAAATAAAATTTTCTGCTCAAAGCTCAGCAAACTGGATAGGTGTTTACGAACTTGAGGCATACCAATAAGCCCAAATTTTTGGTATAAATGTGTAATGGTTGCCAAGACTACAAAAGATGTAAAAAATAGACTAGAAAAGCTCAAAAAAACAATTGAGAAGCATAACTACCTATACCACACTCTTGATAAACCAGAGATTTCTGACGAAGCTTACGACTCGCTTATTCGAGAACTTCAAACCATTGAAAATGATTATCCAGAACTCAAATCAAAAGATAGCCCAACGGAGCGTGTCGGAGGAAAGCCGTTAAAAGAATTTGTAAAAGTTACGCACGCTACAAGACAGTGGTCGTACGATGATGCATTTAATCTAGAAGATTTAGAAAATTGGGATAAAAAAGTAAGAAACTTTATAAGGAAAGCCATTGAGGAAAAGGACCTGCCTGCCGACGAGGCAGGAAAAATAGAATACTGTTGTGAATTAAAAATTGATGGATTGAAAATTGTAGTAACTTATGAAAACGGCTTACTTATTCGAGGGGCGACTCGTGGAGATGGAGTGGTTGGCGAGGATGTTACAAGCAATGTCAAGACAATAAAAAGTATTCCACTTAAACTCAAAGAAAAAGTTTCTGTGACTGCAGTTGGTGAAATCTGGATGGGTAAAAAAGTTCTAGAAAAAATAAATAAAACCCGCCACAAGGAGGGAGAAGCGCTTTATGCAAATACAAGAAATTTTGCTGCGGGTTCCATGCGCCAGCTAGACCCAAAAATGACTGCAAGTAGGGAACTAAATTCATTTATATACGATATAGATTTATTAGACAGAGAAATACCAAAAACGCAATCCGATGAACTAACTCTTTTAGAAAAAATTGGTTTTGAGGTTAATCCTTACCATGCTGTATTTAAAAGTATTACTGAAATTCACAAATACTATGAGGAGTGGGTTAAAAAGAGACATAAACTAGACTACGAATTAGACGGTTTGGTTATAAAGATAAATTCTAACAAAATCCAAAAAGCGCTGGGTTATACAGCTAAATCTCCAAGATGGGGTGTCGCTTATAAGTTTCCAGCAGAGCAAGTCACCACTATTGTAGAGGATGTAGTATTGCAAGTTGGCAGAACGGGTGTTTTGACTCCTGTGGCGCATTTAAAACCAGTACTTGTCGCAGGTTCTACTGTTTCTCGAGCTACCCTACATAATGAAGACGAGATAAACAGGTTGGATGTAAGAATTGGAGACACGGTTGTACTTCAAAAGGCGGGAGATGTTATTCCAGATATTGTTTCTGTAGTGACAGAGCTACGAACAGGTAAAGAAAAAAAGTTCGTTTGGCCAAAAAAAGTTTCAGAATGTGGAGGTGATGGAAGCATAGAGAGAATTCCTGGCCAGTCAGCCTGGAGGTGTGTAAATAAAAATTCATTTGAACAACAAAAGAGAAAATTTTATCATTTTGTTTCCAAAAAAGTTTTCGATATTACAGATTTAGGTCCAAAAGTTATCGATTTATTACTTGAAAATAATTTGATTTCTGAATATGCAGATATTTTTACTTTAAAAAAAGGAGATTTGCTAGCTTTGCCTCGTTTTGCTGAGAAGTCAGTTGACAATCTTCTTGAATCTATAGAAAAATCAAAAAAAGTTAAACTTTCTCGGTTTATTGCAGGACTTTCCATCCTTCAGGTTGGTGAGGAAACAGCTATTGAACTCGCTAACCAGTTTAAAACAATTGAAAAACTATCCGAAGCAAAATTTGAAGATTTAGAAAAAATGAATGGCATTGGTCCAGTGGTTGCTCGGTCAATAGTGGATTTTTTTAAATTAAAAGAAAACCAAAAAATTGTAGATAACTTGTTAAAAGAGGTGACTGTTGAAAAAGTGGAAGGGTCAAAAGCCGGACCCCTACTTGGGAAAACCTTTGTTTTAACAGGAACTCTCTCTAAAATGTCCCGTGATGAAGCGAAAGATAAAATTAGAAATCTTGGTGGTTCTGTAAGCGAGTCTGTGTCAAAAGAGACGGATTATGTGGTTTCTGGGGAAAATCCAGGTTCCAAATTACAAAAAGCTGAAAGTTTGGGAGTGAAAAATATAGACGAATTAGAACTCTTAAAATTATTACGAATGTGATAGGATAATAGGATGATTACCAAGGAAGATATAAAAAATCTAGCCGGTCTGTCTCGCATGGAGATAAATGACACTGAAGCCGAGCAAATGACTTCGGAGATCGACTCTATTTTGGGCTACGTTGGGCAAATAAAAAACACAAAGTCCAGTGATGAAAAAGCTATTCCCAAACTTCGCAACGTGATGCGGGAGGATGTGGTTACCAATAAACCTAGGCAATATACAGAAAAACTACTTGCCAATGCTCCGTCTCGAGAGAAAAATTATCTCAAAGTAAAAAAGATACTATGAAAGTTGATTTAAAAAGTTTGACTATTACTGAAGCCAGAAAGAAACTGGATAGCAAGGAATTCACAGCAGTTGAACTAGCCTCTACCTACCTAGACGAAATAAAAAAGAAAAATGGAGAGGTTAATGCTTACTTGGAAATATTTGACGATGTTTTAGAGCAAGCAAAACTTGCAGATGAAGCGATAAGTAGAGGAGAGATTTTTCCACTGACAGGGATACCCTTGGGAATTAAAGATAATATTTTAATTGAAGGTAAAAAAGTGACATCTGGTTCAAAAATTTTAGAAGGATTTATTGCTCCCTACGACGCAACAGTAATACAAAAGTTGAAGTTACAACATGTGGTTTTTCTCGGCCGAACAAATATGGATGAATTTGCAATGGGAAGTTCAACTGAAAACTCGGCTTTTGGAGTAACAAAAAACCCCTTAGATTTAACTCGTGTTGCAGGCGGTTCGTCAGGCGGTTCTGTCGCGGCAGTTGCTATGCACGGAGCCTTAGCATCCCTTGGTTCGGACACTGGTGGTTCTGTGCGTGAACCAGCCTCATTCTGTGGGGTAGTGGGTCTCAAGCCGACATATGGTGGTGTTTCAAGATATGGTCTAATGGCGTTAGGTTCATCACTTGATGTAATAGGTCCTATAACTAAAACTGTAACTGATTCAGAGATACTGTGGCAGGCTATAAAAGGACAGGACAAAATGGACAGTACCACTTACGATGAAGATGTATATCCGAAGAGACCTGCAAAAAATAAATTGGTTTTAGGGGTCCCATATCACATTCTGGATAAAGGTTTTGGTGGTGATGCAAGAAAAAAATTCGAAGAATCAATAGAAAAACTAAAAAATTTAGGATACGAAATAAAAGATATAAAACTTCCCCACATAGAATACTCTCTTGCTGTTTATTATATTATTATGCCAGCAGAAGCTTCCTCGAACCTTTCTCGTTTTGATGGCGTTAAATATGGCCTTCATGTAGAGGGTGACAATTTACTTTCTGATTATTTGAAAACTAGAGGAGTGGGGTTTGGAAAAGAAGTTAGGCGTAGGATACTTATTGGCACCTATGTACTCTCTACTGGCTACTATGATGCTTACTACAATAAAGCTATTAGTTTAAGACGAACAATTTCTGAAGATTTTGAAAAAGCTTTTGCAGAGGTAGATGCGATAGTGACTCCAACTACAGCTGGTCCTGCTTTTAAAATAGGTGAGAAAGCAAACAATCCACTAGCCCTTTATCTAGAAGATGTATTTACTGTCCCCGCAAATATAGTTGGTATTCCTGCTATTTCAATACCATCTGGAAATACTGAAGACGAGGGGTCTAAATTACCACTTGGTCTTCAGGTTATGGCACCTCATAACTGCGAGAACCTACTTTTTGATATTGGTAAAAAATTCCTTGGAGAATGATATAATTGAATAGACTCTAGACTTTTGTTTGAAAATTGAAAATTTTTACATATGGCTGATGATAAGAAACCAGATTTTAAAAAAGATGACAAAAAACCTGCTGGAGGAGGCGAGGACCCTTTTGTTGAAATAGTTTCGATCATAGCGGTTTTGATGATAGCCGTTTATCTTGTTAACGGCATTGTTTCGTCTGTGAATTCAAGCAGACTATTTTCAAACGGATTGCAAGGGCTGACTCCTAGGGGAATACTTTTGGCCCACACAAAACCAATTTCATCTTTAATTAATCCGATAGGAGCTAGGGTGGTTAGTATTAACCAAACAGATGTTTACTCTTCACCCGACGGGAAAAAGATTGGAGAGCATAAAATGGGTGACAAAGGGAAAATATTGCAAGGTCCAGTTGATATAGACGGTGACAGGTATTGGTATGTTGATTATGATGCCGACCCAGATGGGTGGGTCAAAGAGAGCGATATCGCACACTTGGAAGCTGAACCAAATTTACTTGCTAGAATTTTGATGAATATTTTTGGCGTGTTTTGGTATATTAAATTATTAATTTTGATATTCTCTATTGTTTTTGTTTTGGGTATAGTTTATTTATTTAGGAAAGTAATGGCTTTAGCCATAGAAGAATCAAAAAAATTATATCCAGCCAGCTATTTTAACGGTTCAAGTATAAACTATTCTATTCCTGTAGTGGATATTAATCCTCAATGGCAAAAAATATTAAATCTTTCAGAATCTCTTAACGAAAACGATTGGAGATCCGCAATTATAGAGTCTGACATTATGCTTTCGGACGTTTTGGATAGAATGTCTCTTCCAGGAGAAACGATGGGGGATAAACTCAAGGCTGTAGAGAGAAGTGATTTTACTACGATAGACTTTGCTTGGGAGGCGCACAAGATAAGAAATCAAATAGCTCACGAGGGTGTGTCTTTCATATTAAATCAAAGAGAAGTAAAACGAGTCATCGCCCTGTATCAGTCAGTTTTTGAGGAATTTC
>CAYITW010000004.1:0-23778 GCA_964366395.1 uncultured Candidatus Saccharibacteria bacterium | reverse complement strand
AATGCCACGAAACAAGATGGTGGTTTTTACGGGCCTTTCTGGTTCTGGTAAATCTTCTCTAGCTTTTGATACTATTTTTGCAGAAGGTCAAAGAAGATATGTAGAATCACTTTCTTCGTATGCTCGTCAGTTCCTCCGTCAAATGCAAAAACCAGATGTGGATGAGATTGTCGGTCTTTCACCAGCAATTTCAATTGACCAGAAATCACGTTCCAACAACCCACGCTCTACTGTGGCAACTATCACAGAGATTTACGATTATCTTCGTATTATGTATTCCCGTATCGGCCATCCACACTGCCTTGTTTGTGGAGACGAGATAAACAAACTTTCCAACGAAGAGATAAAGAATTTTGTGCTGGAGAAAATAAAATCTCATACACCTACCAAATCCAAGATTCCACTACCAGTTTATTTAGAAATTTATGCACCCGTTGTGAAGGGTAGAAAAGGAGAGTATTATCAGCTGCTCTACGATCTTTTGGGTAAAGGGTATTCGCATATTTTAGTAGATGGGGCTAAAAAATCTCTTAGAGATAGAATCGAACTTTCAAAAACAAAACGACACAGTATAGATGTGCTTGTAGATAGTATTTCTTTGCTTGATTTTGGTAGCGACAAAAAAAGTGCTGAGGAGCGACTCTCCGAGGACTTGGAAAAGGCTCTGCATGAATCAGATGGACAAGTTAAGATTATTTTCCGAGACATGGCCCAGGAAAAAAATAAGGACTATATTCCAGAAGAAATGTTTATGTCAAGTAAACTTTCCTGTCCAAAGGATGGCTACTCATATCCAGAAGTAGAACCGAGACTTTTCTCCTTCAATTCTCCATATGGTGCCTGTCCAGAGTGTAATGGCTTGGGAACTCGACACTTTTTTGGTAAGGAAGCATGTCCGAAGTGTAAGGGTGCGAGACTTCGCGAAGAAGCCTTGCATGTAATGATAGGCAAAAAAAATATTGTTGAGGTCACAGCAATGTCTATTAAAGATGCTTATGATTTTATGATGAACCTGAAGCTGTCCGAGCGAGAAAAAAATATTTCAAAAGTGGTTGTAAAAGAAATTGAAGCTAGACTCCTTTTTATGATAAATGTCGGTATTGAGTATCTATCATTAAGCCGTAGAGCCCACACTCTTTCAGGCGGAGAAGCACAGAGAATCAGACTTGCGTCACAGCTTGGCTCAGGACTTGTGGGAGCTTTGTATGTTCTAGATGAACCAACAATCGGTTTACATAGTCGGGACAATGATAGGCTTATCAAAACTCTTTTAAATCTGCGCGACCTCGGTAACACTATTATAGTGGTAGAGCACGATGAGGATACGATCTTTGCTTCTGACTATATTGTGGATATTGGTCCAGGGGCGGGTGTCCATGGTGGGCATGTAGTTGTAGCTGACTATTTGGATGACCTGATTACTGCAAAGAAAAATACTTCCGGCTCTGTAACTCTGGACTATCTCCGCGGTGACAAAGTTTTAGAAGTACCAGAAGAGCGTAGGGAAGAGCCGAGAGGGGAAATCCAAATTCGAGGTGGGAAAATATTTAATATTAAAAATATGAATGTGGATATTCCACTCGGCCGGTTTATTGCCGTGACTGGTGTTTCTGGTTCTGGTAAATCTTCTTTTGTTTATGAGATTTTACACAGAAACTTACAGGCACGGTTTGAGCGAAAGTACAGGTCAGCTGAGATTTACAACTGCAAATCTTTTACAGGTACAGAATACTTGGGTCGAGCAATACTCATAGACCAGTCGCCAATAGGACGAACACCTCGTTCAAACCCAGCTACATATACTGGGGCTTGGACATTTATTCGTGACTTGTTTGCAGAGACGTCTGAAGCTCGCGCAAGAGGTTGGAAAGCCAACAGATTTTCATTCAACGTCAAAGGTGGACGTTGCGAGACTTGCCAAGGTAACGGAATGATAGAAGTGGAAATGCACTTTCTACCTACTGTGTATGTGCCTTGCGACGTCTGTAAAGGTAAAAGATTTATGAAAGAAACTTTGGAGGTGCATTATAAGAAAAAAAATATTTACGAAGTTTTGAAAATGACAGTGGAAGAGGCACTGAAGTTTTTTGAGGATATCCCAGCTATTTCTGACAGACTGAAATCAATGGATGATGTGGGCCTTGGCTACTTGGAGCTTGGTCAGTCTGCCACAACTCTTTCTGGTGGAGAAGCACAGCGTGTAAAAATTTCTTCAGAGCTTTACCGACCACACCTCCAGAAAACAATTTACCTTCTGGACGAGCCGACCATCGGTCTTCACTACGAAGATGTTAAAAAACTTATTGAAATTCTACAAAAACTTGTAAGTAAAGGAAACACTGTTCTTGTCATAGAACACAATATGGATATTATAAAGTCAGTGGACTATGTTTTAGACATTGGTCCAGAAGGAGGAGATGGTGGAGGTCAGCTTGTGGCGAAGGGAACACCAGAGCAAGTAGCAAATAATGAAAAAAGTTATACGGGGAAATATTTGAAAAAGGCTCTGAAGCAGTATAAGGCGTATCATAAATAAAAAATGGCGCCGAGGTTTCCCTCGGCGCACATCCGGTACACATTACTTCTTTGTACATCCGTTTGGTTGGATTGCGATTGCGACACCACCATCCCATGACCCCGAATCTACGGTGTAAATCATCGTACCGTTCCCAGTATCACAAGTTGCAGCGATTCTCCGGTTCTCTGAGCGAGCATGCTCATGTAGTCTGCCCAGTCGCAACTCCAGCTCCTGTTTTGCATCGACTGGTGTACCATCCTTCATCAAAAGAAAAACTGTCAACACACCAAATACTACAACAAAAATCGTGCTTCTCATAACTATCCTCCCTCTGTTATAATAAAGTATTATTTATGAAAAGTCAAGACCTTAAAAAATTAACAGCTAAACTACCAGATACACCAGGGGTGTATTTATTTCTTGCCCGCCGAGGAGGAGGGAAGTCTAAAAGGCAAACGGCAAAAGGCAAAAGTGAAATACTTTATGTTGGTAAAGCTACATCACTTCGAGACCGTGTGCGAAGTTATTTTCGAGCAGACATAATTGAAACAAGAAGTCCACTAATTTACAAAATGTTGGGCACTTTCGATAAAATTGATTTTATAAAAACAGATTCTGTTCTTGAGGCACTTGTTTTAGAGGCGCAGCTCATAAAAAAATATCAACCAGAAGCAAATATAAAAGAAAAAGATAATAAGAGTTTCAATTTTATGGTTATAACTAAGGAAGACTTTCCTCGCATTCTTATTATGCGTAGTAGAGAACTTTTAAATAATTCTTATCTTACGATATATCGTAAGATAAGAAATTCTGGTGATTTGAAGATTGGATATTCGTTTGGACCCTTTCCAAATGGGAGTCAGTTAAAGGAAGCAATGAAGATAGTTCGCAAGATGTTCCCGTATCGAGACAAATGTGAACCTCTTTCAGGTAGACCTTGTTTCAATAGGCAGATAGGGCTCTGCCCTGGGGTTTGCACTGGGGAGATTTCGAAAGAAGAATATGCTAAGCAAATCCAAAATATAATTTTGTTTTTTGAAGGTAATAAAAAGAAGCTAGTGAAAAACCTTGAGAAACAAATGAAAAGTTTCGCAAAGGCTCGGGAGTTTGAAAAGGCAAACATTGCTAAACGTACATTGTTTACTCTAAACCATATTCAAGATATCTCACTCATCAAAGATGACCTCAATAGCACTATACGCCATGGCGTATATGCGAATTTTAGGATAGAGAGCTACGACATTGCGCATATGTCAGGACAAAATGTGGTGGGGGTTATGACCGTAATGGAAGATGGTGAAATAAAAAAGTCAGACTATAGAAAATTTAAAATAAAAAACGATCCAGGTGTGAATGATACGAAAGCTCTGGCGGAAGTTTTGTCACGACGACTTGCTCATATAGAGTGGAGATTGCCGGATCTTATAGTAGTAGATGGAGGTATTGCACAAAAGAAAGTTGTGGAGAAAATTCTCAAGGAAAACAATATACAGATACCAGTAGTTTCTGTAGTGAAAGATGAAAGACATAAACCTCGCGAGATACTTGGTGACCGTTCGATCGCACTCACGGCAGGCAAAAAATGGCAAGAATTAGAGCGTGAGATTTTACTTTCAAATAGTGAAGCACACCGTTACTCCATCAATTTTCATAAGCTTCTAAGGGGGAAATTTTGACAAAAACTTTAATTTACGGTCTGTTGTAAAAAGTTGTTGACTTGTTTTTAGAATGGGTATACAGTAGCTCCAGAACAACTGAGTAGCTTATCGGCACGGGCTGGTGACGAACTCGAGAAAGTGTTCAAGTTGTC
Organism: uncultured Candidatus Saccharibacteria bacterium; assembly: GCA_964366395.1. Classification (GTDB taxonomy): domain Bacteria; phylum Patescibacteriota; class Minisyncoccia; order Phycocordibacterales; family DATDWN01; genus C7867-006. The sequence continues at coordinate 19,450 of CAYITW010000004.1, read as the reverse complement.
GGAGGGATCCACTGGGGTAAAACTCGGAGGAAACACAATGACGCCAGCTCAAGTCGAAAGACAAGAGATGGAATTTGTAAGGAAGGGCAAAGGTAGTTCTACAATCTAGCGGGTAAAACTGCAAAGGTTCGAAGACAACCATGACTCCTCTCTTCAAAAACTCGACTCTGTTTCAGTTTTGTCATTCAGCACGCGCCGGTAAGACACTCACACGTTCGAAGGACTCCTCGGGGTCCTTTTTTCTTATCTAAAAATTGAGGATTGAAAATTTTACATGTATAATGTTTGCATGAACGTTTTACCTCACTCACTTAGAATAGGTGTTATCCGTGGAGGCACTTCTCCAGAATACGATGTGTCACTACGGACAGGAGCAAATGTACTCGAGCATCTTTCAGAGACACACAAACCTATTGATATTTTTGTATCTGGAGATGGCACTTGGCATATGCATGGACTAGAGAAGTCACCAGAGAGGATTTTGAAAAATGTGGATGTGGTTTTCAATGCTTTGCATGGTAAATATGGAGAAGATGGGGAGGTTCAGGAAATCCTAGAGCATCATGGAGTTCCATATACAGGTTCGAGTAGGTTTCCATCTGCTATAGCCATGAATAAATGGATGGTAAAAGAAAGAGTTAAGATGCTGGGGGTTAAGACTCCAGTATACGGGGTAGTACGAAGAACAGACGATTTGGGAGCAAAGGCAAAAGAAATTTTTAATTCTATCCCGCATCCACTTGTTGTAAAACCAGCAAATGGAGGTTCTTCCCAAGGTGTTTCTAAAGTCAGTTCGTTTAAAGAACTTTTGTCTGCACTTGAAAATATTTTAGCTAACTATGACATGGCTCTAGTGGAGGAATTTATCTCCGGAAAAGAAGCTACACTCGGTGTTATTGATAACTTTCGTTCTAAAGATATATACACATTACCCTTGATTGAAATAGTTCCTCCCAAAGATAACTTGTTTGATTATGAATCAAAATATAATGGTCAGAGTAGGGAAATATGCCCCGGCAATTTTACAGATAAGGAGAAGAGGGAAATCGAAAGGGTGTCTGGGCTGGTTCATAAGCATTTTGGACTTGAGCACTATTCTCGTTCAGATTTTATTGTTTCTCCAAGACGTGGAGTTTATTTTCTGGAAGTTAACACACTTCCAGGGCTAACTAAGGAATCTCTTTTTCCAAAATCTCTGGATGCTGTCGGTGTTTCAGTGAAAGAATTTTTACATCATGTGCTAGAACTAGCCTTGAAGAGAAAATAGTTTGTGGTAGTATCATTTGCAGAAAGGGGATGTGATGAGAGAACTTAGAAAACGTCTCGTGTATTACCTTGTCACATTCCTTTGTATTGGATCTGTGATAGGGTTGTGGTTTGAAATTTGGTCTGCTCTCGGGTTCTTGGAAATCAAAGGCCTGGAGAATTTTCCAAAACAAAAAGGTAAAATCTATCTTGCCTCAAACCACCCTTACAAAGGTGAGCACTTCATCCTCAACGGTCTTTTTTGGTTGAAGCAATACATCATACGACCGAAACTTGGTCCGTGGAGTATTGCAGCTAAGGAGAACTACGGGGACAGGTGGTTCACGCCATTCATTGAGGGCAGGCTAATACTGGCGGAACGTGGCGGTAAGGACGTGGAAAGTCAGAGGATTGCCCTAAGCAAGCTGGAAGCTGGAGGAAATCTTATTGGTTTCCCAGAAGGAGGAAGAACTCCAAAAGGAACAGGTGAGATGCCAACAGGAGATAGCGAGCCGAAGGTGGAGGGCAAGCATTTTCTCACAAGCAAAACGGGTCGCAAAATCCGGTGCTTGAAAAATGGCGCCGCGCGATATGCAACTGAGGTACCTGGTGTCGTCACTGTAATCGTCTGGTTCGAATACGAGAGCTTCTTCAAGATGAAGCTTGTCATTTCCGAGCCGAGGGATTTCTATGGCAGAAATAAAAAGGAAGTGGTAGAGGAAATGGAACAGATCTTCCTTGAGACAGCTGACAGGGTGGCGTGAGGCTAATAGGGGATCCAGCGAGCGAAAGTTCGCTGGGTCCCATTTATTTATATTTAGAAATTGGTTTTGAATACAAGCGCTTTTGTGTTAGTATCGTGGCCGGAGAGGGGTGTGATGGAGATACTTAAGGTTATTGTGTTTTACCTCGTCACATACCCCATTGCGGGAAATGTGATTGGTGGTGCGGTTGAACTCTTTTGGTTTAGTGGTTTTTGGAGGGTTAACGGACGAGAAAACTTCCCAAAGGAGAGCGGTAAAATTGTACTAGTGTCTAATCACCCTGGAATAATTGAAACCGTTCTTGTGCCAGGACTATTTCGCCCCCACTACACCTTTAGCCCGAAATATATGCCACGGATATTGGCAAACAAGAGAAGCGTTTTTCACACTTGGTGGGCTATGCTCACTTGGATCGTTTGGCCCGTTTTCATTTTTGTTGGGAAGAAGCGGAATGCTGGTGATTCGTGGAGTCTGGTTTCTGCTGAAGCTCATCTGGATTCAGGTGGTAACATTGTCATCTTTCCAGAAGGGGCTAGAACTGACAAAGTCACTAAGGGACAGAGAGGCAATAGACATCTCTACAGTAGGGATGGAAATAGGAAAATAAAACCACTTCGTAACGGTTTTACTCACCTAGTTTCTATGCCAGGTGTCAGAATGGTTCCAGTCTGGGTGGATTCATCCACCAAAACGGTTAGGGTTGGATGTCCCAGAAAATTTTCTGGTGTTGACCACAAAGAGATACTCCTTCAAACACAAAACATACTCCTTGAGCTACCCCACGAGGTAGTTTATGGATGAGACCCAACGAACTTCTGTTCGTTGGGTCTAATTTTATGGTCAGGAATAATTTTAGTTTCGCCAAACCAAAATTTTCACGACCCTGCCAGAATTTTGTGGTCACGGATAGTTTCAATTCCGTCGAATTGAAACTTCCTCGACCCCGCCTCGGTTGTTTTGTTTGCTAACAAAACATACCTGCGGCTTCCACAGACGCAAAAAAATCTGCAGCAGTGCAGATCTTTTTGTCGTCTGTGGACCCTACCAGATTCGAACTGGTGACCTCCTCATTGCAAATGAGGCGCTCTACCAACTAAGCTAAGGGCCCAATAGAAACAAGATTATCAGAAATATTGAAATGAAACAAGGATTTAATGCATTTATTATTCCCTGATGATATAATTTAAGGATATTATTTTATAAAATATAAATGAATCTAGATTTACAAAATTATGTAAATGGAGCGGTAAAAGCTGGACAGTCCAAGGAAAAAATATCTCAAGATTTAAAAAGTAATGGTTGGACTGACACGGATATTTCAGAAGTTTTAAATGCAAGTTTTCCTGCTCCTGTAATAAATATCACATCTAAAAAACCTTATACTTTCAATAATAAAACACTCTTAGTGGGTATAGTGCTGGTGATGCTTATAGGAGTTTTTCTTTTTATTGTGCTCAATAAATTTAGTTCAAATCCATTAATACAAAATGGAAATAGTGTTGAGTATATTCATTCTAGTGGACTCTTTACTTTGAGTTACCCTAAGGATTGGTCTATTCTTGGTCCAGAAGGATATGATGTATACCCTGGAATTTCGCTTTCTACGGGATTATCCTTTATTTTTGGTGGAGATAGTTTAGAATCTGGTTCCGGAACCCTATCATTAGGAATACTTGCTGATGAAAAGACTCTCTCTGCTTATTATAATCCAGAAGCTATATCAAAGTCTGGTTATAAAGTATCTCCAATAGAAGAGATTAACTTGGGTGAGACGGTTGTTCGTAAATTCAAGTTTGGAAGATCAGCTTCAGTCAATACAGTATATATCTTTCCAACTGAAAAAGGAGATATCCATTTTTTAGTTGTTACAGATATCGTTGAACCAAAAACTATAAAACAGATAGAATCTGTTTTAGCTACTCTATCTATCAACGAATCAAAAATTGCGGAGCTTCAAATAGAAGCCAAAGCAAGAGCAGATAACGCAGCTATAAAATCCTACCTTTCCAGCTTGAGAGCTAGTAGTGAAATTTATTATGATTCAAATTCAAATAGTTATTCAGGTTTATGTAAAAATAAAGAAAAATATTATGTTGATAGTGTTTCTTATATAGAAAAAACGACCGGCAATAAAATAATGTGTAATGACACGAAGAACGAGTATGCTTTATCTGCAAAACTTATTAACAGTGAATTTTATTGTATAGATAGTACTGGTTTTATGGGTAAAGTTGTGGGTTATCACACTGGAACAAAGTGTCCTCCACTTGTGGAAGAAAAAGAAAGTTACTCAGTCTTACCAGTGAGATTTTAGGGAGTTGTACACTTTTTAAAGTGAAAGTAATATAGATAAATTAAACACAAGGCTATTGGCTAATTATAGTCAAGAGTTCTGTATTTTGTAAGAATATCTGCCTTATTACGGCTCATAATATGAGTATAGTTAAATCACTAAAAAATACATGCAAGTCATATTAAAAAATCAGTATTTTAAAGCATTCAGCATTTTACTTTTTGGTTGCATTTTCTCGTTGGTGATAATCAATAAAACTTCTGCACAAAGTGCAACTACAACTCCTAACCAACTCTCACCCAAAGGGTCTTGCTCAGTTGTCGCCATAGCTGTACCCAATATAAGTGAATATGAAGTCGCTTGGAATGCATCTTTTTTCAACGCACCGTCCAGTGATACAAAATATATCTGGAGCGGAACCGACAACTTAACAGGCTCAACAAGTTTAATAAGAAAAAGATATACCACACCTGGATTGAAAACAGGAACTGTCACTATAACCTCAAGCAATCAGTCTTTCACATTTGATTGTAGTGTAAATATTCCTACAGCAGTCTCGTCAACAACAAGTGGTAGCCGAATCGGTGGCAGTTGCGAACCATCTTCATCTGGTCTAAGTATTTTTTGGAACTCTTATGGATCAGGTCCTGAAGCCCAAGCGCCCTTTACTTATACATGGTCAGGTAGTGATGGTTTTTCCACGACCACAAATCCAGTTTATATTTTATACACGAGCGAAGGGAAAAAAACTGGCGATGTAGTTTTACAGTCAGGCGTAAACTCCATTTCTCTTTCTTGCCAAGCGCAAGTTTCATCGACAAGCGGATGTTTTATCGCGACAGCCACGTATGGAACAGAAATGGAATCAGAAGTCACCACCCTACGCAACTTCAGAGACAATGTTTTACTGGAATCTTCGACCGGACAGGATTTTGTTGAATTTTATTATAAAGTTAGTCCACCAGTTGCAAATGTTATTCGTGATAATAATTTACTCAAGGCAATAGTTCGAGTTGGGTTAGAACCAATTGTATACGTTCTTGATAAGTCAGGGTTTTAAGGTGTTTAGTGGACAACTAAAACAGTGGATAAGTTTGTGGCTTTACATTTCCAAATAAGAGGTCTACCATTAGTAACGGAGGTCGAGTATGCCAGGTGCGTCGAGACGTCGAGAAGAGAAGCAGGATTCACGTCAGATGGAAGTTGAAGCAATGTTCGCAGAGCTACAATCTCCGCTGATCCGAGCAAGGGCAGGTTCTCGTGGAGGGAGGTTCATACCGGTCAATATGGTCAGTGGTGTTGATTTGAACACGGTGAGCAACGTCGATCGCTGCCCTCGTGGAATCAATTCAGCCTGTCACAATATTCCGTACTGTGATGGTGACGAGTGCATCTTCGAGGACATGGATCCCAACCAAGGATCCTAAAAAGAGTTCAAGGACTGTGTGTACCGGGAGTGGTATACACAGCCCTTTTTTTTATTATGGTATTTTTTTGATACTCATGCTAGAATAGCGGGCATACCAGATTATATATTATTAACATACAAAGACTTATATGATTAACAAAGAAAAATTAGTTTCTGTTGCAGTGTTAGTGTTAGTTGCTGGTGCAGTCACCGCTCTGGCTTATTTTGGATATAATAAAACCAATTCACCTGTAGCTGTTGAAGGTGTTGCAAAAGTGAATGGAGAAACAATAACAAAAAGTGTTTTTGATGCCCAGCTAGCTTCAGCCATATTATCTCTTAAGACCCAAGGAGTTGATACAGAGAGTGCTGATTCGTTGGCAAAAATTAGAACTCAAGTTATGGAGGACCTTATAAATAATGAGTTGGTTCTCCAGGGAGTAGCTAAAGCCGGTATCACGATTTCAGCAGAAGAAGTTGAAAAGCAGTTTCAGATTCTTGTTGCGCAAGCAGGTGGGGCAGATAAATTGAAAGAACAGCTAACAGCAGCAAATCTTACTGAGGAACAGTTCAGAGCAAACATATCAAAACAACTTTCAATTCAGGCTTATCTTTTAAGAAATATTGATATAGCTTCAGCTACAGCGACAGATGCGGAAGCACAGCAATTCTACGATACTAATGTAAAGGGTCAGACAGGAGCACCAGCATATAAAGATATTGTTGAGCAAATCAAACAACAGATTATAGGTAGTAAACAGCAATTACTGGTAAATACTTTCATCGCGTCCTTAAGGGCAGCGGCGGAGGTTGAAACAAATCTATAGAAATAAAAAAAGGTGTCGCGAGACACCTTTTTTGTTGGTGGAAGATGGTGTTTCTTCCTCAAATACTACATATTGCATAGCAAATTTTGTCAATGGCAGATGCTATTTTTCCATGTTACAATTTTATTGTAAGTGATCATTGAAATATATCGGAACCTCTTTTCTTCCCTGCCTACGCAGGCAGGCTTCCTGCCTGATTGTCATGGAAGAGGGGGGCGCCGACAATTAGTCGAAATGCTGTTCAGTCGGACAGCATAGGCCCACCCTTAAAAATACAAGTATATGAAAATACTTAGCGTTTTGGGGCTTGGACTGGCGATTGTCGTGCTTAAGTTCCTTACCCCGAAAATTTTTTCGGGTCTCGAGAGCACCCTCCTCGTGTTCTTTGAGACGATTCAGAATGTTCTTGCTTTGAGCAAGGATTCTATGACTGCAGGCGTGATTGTCCCAACAATCTCTGGCCTGTAGTGTCTCAAAACCGGTCGCCTTGCGCGCCCGGTTTTTTGTTTCCATCCCATCTTCTTATAAACTTCGTCGAGATCACATATTGAGAAAAGCCTTTCGCAGGAGTTTAGAAAATAAGGGAGGTATTCCGACAATTATTTTCTTGAACGACGAGAAGTTCGCTAGCTCAGAAGAGCTAGATAGATTGCTTTTTAAAATATGTGTCGAGTAAGAAGTTTATCAGTAGTACCTCTCTATATTCCTTTTATGCTCCTCATAAGTTTTAGTGCAGTGAATTTTCCCTTTTTTGTCGTGAAGATAAAATATACAACTTGTTTTTTGAGGATTGTAGGCAGCATCGATTGCGGCAATTCCAGGATTAGCTATGGGTGATGGGGGAAGACCAGTGTATAAATATGTATTATAAAAAGAGTCAATATTTTTATCATTAGGCACAACCTTTTGCCACCAACCATCTTCTTCCGAGCCCTTTGCGTATTGAAGTGTCGCGTCTATTTGAAGTTTCATTCCATTAAAAAGACGGTTCCAGATTATTCCAGAAATTAACTTCATATCACTTTTGCCACCAGCCTCTCTTTGAATAATCGAGGCAATTTTAAGTGCGGTGTCTTGGCTTATCACTTGAGCTGATTTGGGTTTTTTCACCGCGGCCGTTTCTTTTGAAAATTCTCTCAGCATAGCTGCTGTAACTCCAATCGGGTCTTCATCTTTTGGAATCATATATGTCTTCGGAAAGTATTTTCCCTCCAAATTGTTACTATTTAGTGCTAGATGCACATTTATGAATTCTTCCTTTATTTTTTCACTCCAGTTGAGTTTTTTTGCGACAATATCAGCAATTTCCTCCTTCCGTAAGCCTTCTTGGATTTTTACTATACGGATTGATGGATTGGCAAGATTTTCATAAAATTCTAGAGTCGCCAGAAGTTTTAAATCAAAGTCGTAGTAATAAATCATTCCTAAAAAACTTCCGAAAGAGACGAGAAATAGAGCAACAATAACCCGCCAACCCATACCAGAGTACTTTCTTTTTTGTTTAACTTGTTTTTTCTTCGAAGAATAGAAGTTCATTGTTTCTTTTAACTGTATCACATTTTTTTGCTTTTTATATTTTCTTTCCACATAGACTACACTAAGTGGAAATGATAGAATTATTTAAGATGAAATATCGAAAAATTCTTGTTTTAGTTGGGCATCCGGATACAGAAAGTATGTGCCGAGATTTTGGTAACGCGTATGTAGAAGGGGCTAGGTCAAAGGGCAACGAAGTAAAAATTGTCAATCTTGGTAATATGAAATTTGACCCGATTCTACATCATGGGTACAAAGTTATTCAGGAACTTGAACCAGATTTAAAGCAGTTTCAGCAAGATGTAAGATGGTGTGATCATTTTGTAATTATTTACCCATCCTGGTGGTCAACTATGCCCGCGCTTCTTAAAGGACTTTTTGATAGAGCGTGGCTTCCTGGATTTGCGTATAAATTTCTCCCAAGTGGTATTGGTTGGCAAAGACTTTTGAAAGGTAGAACAGCTCGGGTGTTTGTTACTTCTGATTCTCCACCACTCCTCGCTCGGTTTCTTTTTGGGGATAATACAAATGAGATACAAGACGGAATTCTTTGGTTTGCGGGTTTTCACACAAAAATGAAGAAATGCGGACCCATGAAAAAAATATCTCCCGAAAATCGTGCTAAGTGGGTGCAAAAATTTATAGAATATGGGAAGAAGGCATACTAGACAAAATATAAATTTTATGGTAGTAATACTGACAGATGTCTTTCGGCATACAACGAAGAAGTTCTTTGTTGTATAGATTTGAAAGCCAGTAATTTGAAAAGGGCTAAGTACGAAACACTATTTGAAAGGGGAGTAAGATGCTGAAGTTGTTTAACCTAGTCACGCTTCTTGTTGGTATTGTGGTGGGTGTAGCTATCGGTCACTATTGGTTGCCGTCTGGAAAACCCATCCCAGTTCCGAGTCAAGTGGTAGCTGTGCCAACACCGGTTGTTGGACCCACATCCAAAGTTATTGAGGTACCTGCCTGCATTGACAGGACCTACGTCGTAATTCGCGGTAACTCTCTTTGGAGAATTGCCGAGCACGAATATGGTGGCAGAGGTTACCTCTACCAGTTGATTGCTGAAGTCAACGACATCAAGTCTCCGTACGTGATTCACGTGGGTCAGGTACTGCGGATTCCGATGACTCTTTGCAATCTGTCCACTGTTTTAGTGAAGGAATCAAAAGTTGCACGAACAGGAAAGAAAACTGCAACCAAAAAGATTCCTTCGACGGAGAAGATGCTGACACAAGAAGAACCAGAAGTTCTAATTGTGCATGCTACTCCTCCAGCAAGGTTAGGAGGAACTGTGACATTTCGCCCGAAGACGGCTGAAACGTCTGTTGTGCAGGAAGCACCAGTGTCCACACCAACGCCACGATTTGTGGAAGAGTCTAAGCCTCTGCCTGCAGTAGTACCACAGAATCTGCCATTGACCACAAGTGAAGAGCGGAAATTCCAAACTCGTGGAAACTTTTGGAATTTTTACGACATCACTCCAAAAGACAATGGAAACAAAATCGACACCTTTCACGTTGATGCAGGGATTGTCGCCTCTCGATTTAGAGGGGGAGAGGTTCTGTATTACACGGCATTAAATGCCATGCAGGACGCTAAAGGGCGACCACAGAATAATAGGGTGGAAATTGAGACGGGTTTGAAATTCGTCAAATCCTTCACCCATGGCGAAATAGAGTTCGCTGGAGCAGTTGCTCTCGAGAGCCGTCGTGAAGGCTTGGGGAGTAAGGGTTTCGGGAAAAGTAAACTCGGCGTAGTGGCTTTCAGTACTGGACAGTTTTTCTGGCAACAGAAAACCCCTTCGTCTGAAAGCGGGACCTTCACAGCCCCTGGTTTTGTGGAGTGGAATGCTGGATACATTTCACCCTACGAACGAGGGAATCTCATTGGCGCCATTCATTTGGAACAAGGACTTACCATGATGCAAATCAGGAAAGTTCTTGTCAGTCCAACTGGATGGATCGTGACGAGCGCAGATTCCAAGGGTTACCCTTGGAATAACCGCAACACATTTGGAACAGGATTAAGCTTTGCTTACCCTTGGCAGAGCGGAGTTCTCAACCTTAAGTTGGGTTATGAATGCGTAAACGAACACAATTCAAAATCCAGTCCAACCTCATGTGGTCCAACGGTCAAACTTGACCTTCGGACTATGTTCGGTAAGAAGAAGTAAGGGCAGAAAGTAAAAATTGGCGAGGGCGGTGCACATTTGTGCCGTCCTCTTTTTTATAAAACCAGATTGACTTAAAAAGATTATTTACATAATATCTAAACAGAGAGGTGTGAAATGAGAAAATCTGATGAATCCATTCTTGTCGGTTTGTGTCCAACCTGTGTGCTAGCGGTTGAGGTAGACGCCAAGGGTTTACTCAAGCTTCACAAAAACCGCGAAGGCAACGAATGCGAACCAACTAAGGGAGGCAGACGTATTCAGAGGCGTTTCTCTGGACGACCGTTGCGAACTCGAGCGGAGAATTTCATCCCGTTTGCAGAACCAGGGTAGTTTGTTCTCAAAAACTTGTAACCAAAGTGGTTGCGAGTTTTCTTTTTTATATAAAAATTGATTAATTTAGTTTAATTTTTAAACCCAAAACTATGGCTTATAACAACACTATTTTAGGCACTAATAAAGCCTTGACAAAAGTAAATATTTAGTTTAATGTTGGCGACAGTTTTAGTTCTTTGTAAATGTAATATTGGAGTTAATACAAAGAACAAATCGACAAGCTTAATAGCAGTTTCGATAACAATCTCGTAGACAAAAGGAAAAGGAGACGAAAGTCGATGCTTATCTTTCTAGCGCTTGTGTTTCTAGGTTTCGTCGTGCTTGTTGGTGGTGCCCTTTTTGGTCACGACCACGATCATGATGCACACTTTGACCACGATCATGACCACGATGTCACTCATGGTGAACCGACAGTGAGCATTTTTTCGCTCAAGGTCATTGGTTCATTCATCATGGCATTTGGTGCAGCTGGGGCTATTGCTTCATGGAACGGTTATGGGTGGATTGCATCCTCTCTCATCGGTCTTGTGGCAGGCTCTTTACTCGGATTTTTCATGTTGGCAATTCTGCGAGTGCTATACAGCCAACAATCAAACTCGCTCGTTAGCACTGACCAAACCATTGGGAAAAATGGATTTGTCACAGTGGAAATCGGTAATACCTCGGTTGGCAGTGTGGATGTCATGCTTGCCGGCCAGGTTCGTACCTATCTTGCACGTTCTACCAATGGAACTACAATTCCAAAAGGTAGTGGAGTTACGATAGTTCGAACAAACGGAAGTGAAGTCATCGTCGAAGTCAAACAGTAAGTCAAACTAAAACAAGAAGCAGAAAAAAAGGAGAGTGTGCACATGGAAGGAATCGTCAGCACTATCGTTGGATGGGTAATCCCCATTCTCATCTTGGTCGTTGCCCTTTCGTTTCTCTACGGTCTGAAGGTCGCTGTCTCACGCTACAAGAAGATTCCTCCTGGAAGGGTTGGTATCTTCTACGGCATGAAGTACAAAGACAAAGACGGTCATCAAAAGGGTTTCATGGTCATGTCCGGTGGCGGACGCATTCAGCGTCCGCTGGTGGAAGGTTACCTTGAAATCCCGACGACTGCCTTTCAGGTTGAAATCAATGAAAAGGACATTCCAAACAAAGACAACGTCAAGTTGTCTGTGCCTGGAGTGGCAACTTGCAAGATTTCAACCAACCCTGAGAATCTCGGAAAAGCTATCGAGGCTCTCGTCGACAAACTTGTTCTGGACAACGGTCCCAAAAAGGGAAATACCGATTCGAATCCCATTGAAGAGTTTGTTCGGAACATTCTCAAGGGCCACCTTCGTTCGATTATCGGTAAGCTCGACATCAATGAGCTTCTCCGAAATCGTGACGAGTTCAACAAGAAGGTTGTGGAGGAATCCGCTGCCGAACTTGCGAGCTTTGGTATCGAGTTGATGAACTTGGTCATCCAAGACATCATCGACGCCGAAGGTTACATCGATGCGCTCGGCAAACGTGCCGTTGCGGACGCTAAAGCTGAAGCGGAAACGAAAACCGCCGAAGCAAAGCGCAACCAGGACATCAGTGTTTCCAACGCTCGGACAGCAGCAGCACTTGTCGAAGCAGACAACGATGCAAAAGTTGCTGAGGCTGGCAAGAATCGGGACCTGAAAAAGGCGGATTTCTTGAGGGAAACATCGACAGCTCAAGCCGAAGCCAACATGGCTGGTCAGATCGCGACTGCTGCACAGGAGCAAACACTTCAGGTTGCACAGGCAGCCCGAGATGCTGCGTCAACGCAGGCACGAGTTGAGGTTGCCACCAAGGAAGGTGTTCGTCGAACAGCAGAATTGCAAGCGACAGTTATTGCTCAGGCAACAGCTGATAAGGCGACTTCAATTCTGCGCGCCGAAGCTAGCAAGCAGACGATGATTCTTGATGCCGAAGCTCAAGCGGAAGTTCTCCGCACGACGGCTGAAGCCAGAAGGAACGCGGCTGTTCTCGAGGGTGAAGGTAGCTCGAAAGCTACCGAGCTCAACCTCGTTGCTCAGGCGAAGGGTCAAGCTGCAAGCGAACGAGAAGTTCTCGTTGCGCGAGCAGAGGGTACCCGAGCACTCAACGATGCCATGGCGACAATGTCTCCAGCGGCAAAGCTCATCCTCATCCTCGACCGCATGCCCACTCTTCTCGAAAAGAGCGGAGATGCTGGTTCGAAGCTCTTGGGTTCAATGTTTGGACCCATCGCAGCTGGTCTTGCCAACATTGACTCCATCCGTATCGTGGATGTGGGTGGGGATGGTAAGGGTATGAACAAGATGTCTGGTCTTGTGACCGACACCGTGTTTCAGACGCTGGCTCAACTCAAAGCGAAAGGAATCGATGTTCAGGGTATCGCAAAGACCTTGGGCATTGACCTCAGTGGATTTGAAGGTTTGCTGAGTGGAGTGGGACCAGACGGTGACAAACCGTCAGTGGGGCACGCTGTCTCTGAGAGGGCGAGTTCGTAGTATTTCCGATTTTTGTGAGGGAGGGTGGAGTAAAATCCATCCTCCCTCATGAAAGGAAAAAACAGAATGGATCAAAAAAGATCACGACCAGGCGCAAGTAGTGCAGCATCTCAACCACCCAGACCTACGGTTCAAGCGGTTGAGCAAGATGATGCCAGTGCTGGAGTTATCGAAAAAGACGAGATTCCAATTCGAAGAACAGAACCTGTTGTGGAAGTAAGGGGGCCGAAAGCCTACCAAACAACCGCAACTGCCACACCTCGTGTACTGGCAATCTTCTGTGGAGATCCTCGCTTTCAAGGTCCGATTCGTCAGTTTCTCGAAAGGGAAATCGGCGTAAAGGAAGGTCAGTACCTTCCGTTCGTTATTCGTGGAGGTGCAGCATCATTCACCGTTGGCAACTTCTTTCCAAAAGAAACGAGGTATGTCACGGAAGGTGCCGTCAACTACGTCAATCAGTTCTCATCGATTGATCGGGTGATCCTGATCAACCATGAGGATTGTGGAAAGTACAAGTTGTTGCAAAAGGCTGCACCATTTTTCTTCACAGCGGTGAAGAATATGGTGGACAGGCAACGGCTTGATCTTGCTTCAGTCGCGCAACATCTTCTCGGAGTGTTTCCTCGTCACCTTGTGATTGAGCAATACTTCGCGAAGTTCGCTGACTCCAATCGTACATCAGTTGTGTTCGAAAAACTTTAGGGCCTAGGCTCTAAAGTTCTCGGCACAACGCGCCGTCTGGGTAAAACCAGACGGTGTTTTTTATACAAATTTGAGTGAAATTTCAGCCAAATAAATATTTGACAAAAGGACAAGAATGATTAGTATTCTGGGTGTCCAAACCCGAGAAGTTCTCTGGTTTGGAGTGTTCTTTCAAAACAAAGTAAGTCAACTAGAAGGGAGTATCAATGGCGGATAGCATGGGAAGGGGTCGAGACTTAGTTCTCGCTCCAGGTGAGTTCGCGTTTGTGCTGGATACGACAAAGGGACATATCAATGTCAATGTCGGTCCAAACAAAACGAGCATGTCGGATACCGACCAACCGGTCAAATGGGATCCATCAGCGCGTCGTTTTCAAAGGTGTGATGCTTCTGAAGCAATACAGGCATACCCAAATGCGCCTGAGGGGTTCTATCTTGTCCTGACGAATCCAGTGGATGCAACCAAGGAAGAGCACCCTCGTGAAGGTTCGTCGAGTGTAATGGTGTCTCTAAAGATGGGTCGCAGGATCAACATTCCTGGACCGACTCATTTTCCACTTTGGCCGGGACAAACGGCGAAAGTGATTGAGGGTCACCATCTTCGTTCAAACCAGTATCTCGTGGTTCGCGTCTACAACGACGAAGAAGCACGGGCAAACTGGGGCAAGGCGGTTCTGAAACCACAACAGCCAACTGGTTTGAAATCTGATCCAGGTGGAGAGGGTGGAGAGCAGAAACTTCCAGAAGTCGTACAGACTCAACCTGCGACAGCAGCAAAGCTTACAAAAACGTCAGCTCCCACCGAATTTACCATGGGGCAACTCATGGTGATCGAGGGAACTGAAGTCGCTTTCTTTATTCCGCCTACCGGCGTGGAAGTTATTCCGGAACAGACGGAAAAAGGAGAAACGTACGTTCGCGAAGCGGTTACGCTCGAGCGACTTGAGTACTGCATTCTTCTTAACGAAGACGGCAACAAGCGCTACGTGCAAGGACCAGACGTCGTGTTTCCCGCACCAACGGAAACATTTGTAAGCAAGGGTGACAACCGAAAGTTCCGCGCAATCGAATTGAACGAAAACAGCGGAATCTACGTGAAGGTCATCGCTGACTACACTGAAGGCGAAGGAGAGGAAGCCACACACCATAAGGTGGGTGACGAACTCTTCATCACTGGGAAGGATCAGGCGATTTACTTTCCACGTGAGGAACACAGCATCATCAAGTATGGGGATCAGACGATTCACTATGCTGTTGCTGTGCCTGCAGGTGAAGGGCGTTATATCCTCGATCGGAACAAGGGTGAAGTACGTTTGGTCAATGGACCAACCATGCTTCTTCCGGATCCGCGCAAGGAAGTAATCATTCGTCGGATTCTTGATCTAAAGACCGTTGGTCTTTGGTATCCAGGAAACCAGCGTGCACTTCAGGTCAATCAGGAACTTCTTGCACAAAGCAAAGATCTTCCTGCTGGAGAGTATCTCCAGACGGAAGCTTCGTTGCGAAATGCGGCAGCATACACCTCGAGAGGCAGAGGTCCGGAACATCTTGTTTCGGAATCATTCACTCGCGGGACTACGTTTACACCTCCACGCACAGTAACTCTCGATACGAAGTATGAGGGAGCTGTGGCGATTGATGTGTGGACGGGCTACGCTGTTCTGGTTGTCAGTAAGTCAGGTGCTCGTCGAGTTGTGCAGGGACCGGCAACGATCCTTCTGCAGTACGACGAAAACCTGATGCCGATGGAACTGTCCACTGGTACCCCGAAAACCGATGACAAATTGCTCGGCACCGCGTATCTGCGAGTGAAGAACAACAAGGTCTCGGATGTTGTCAAAGTGGAAACACTTGATCTTGTTCAGTTGGACATCAATCTCTCATATCGAGTCAACTTCGAGGGTGATGAACCCGAGAGGTGGTTCGCAGTTGAGAACTACGTTAGGTTCCTTGTTGACCATTTGCGGTCACTGATTCGCAACACCGCAAAACACCATGGTGTGGAAGTTTTCTACGCCAAGGCAATCGACATCATTCGTGATGCTGTTCTCGGAATTCAGGATGAGAAGAGCAAGCGAGCGGGTCGTACCATGGTCGAAAATGGAATGCGCGTCTATGATGTTGAGGTCTTGGACGTCAAGATCAACAACAGCACAGTCGCCGCACTCCTTGTCGGTGCTCAAACTGAAGCATTGCAAGGTGCACTTCGTATTTCCAAGGAAGAACGTGAGCTCGCACTAACCGTTCGCTCCGAGGAAATCAAGCGCAACAAGGCAACTGCGACAGCAGAAACAACTGAAGCTTTGGCTGAAATCGAGAAAGAAGGTATCGAGTTCACTCTCGCTACCAATCTGGCTCGAATCGAAGCTGAGGCTCGAGTTGCCAGCAGGAAACTCGCTGACCAAGTTGCCGAAGGGGCAACTCGTGACGAGTTGAACCTTGCTGACGTTGCTCGAAGGAAAATCGCTGATGATCAGAAGCTCGAAACAAAGAGACTTGAAATCGAGCTCGAGATCAAACGGATGCTTGCTGAAACTGAGGACATCGTCAAGCGCGCAGGTGCGATTGACGACAAGCTCTCTGTTGCATTGACCACTCTCTCCGACAACGCATTGGTGGAGAGAATCTCTACAGCACTTGGACCAATGGCAGCACTGAGTGGTGTCAGCACAGTTGACATTCTCGGACAGCTTTTCAAGGGAACACCTCTTGAAGATGCAATGAAGGCTCTCGGCTCTCGCGCACGCGTTGGCGTGGGCGCAGCAAGAGTCTAGTTACTTTGTACAAATAGACATAGGCTCGGTTGGGGTAAAATCCAACTGAGCTTTTTCTTTTATCTAATTTTAGTTATCATTATATAAATGTCTCCAGTTAAAAATTATCTTAAACATCTACTAACTTCTGTCGTCATTCTACTTGTCTTGCTTTCTACCCTTTTTCTGTCAAGAAATTTTATAAAAAATTTTATTTCTAATCCCCAAGATTATTTTTTAAGCGGTTTGGAGTCTGCTGAAATATATTTCGTGACGGTTTTCATTGGTCTTACTGTTATTTTTGTTTTAATTTCATATGTAATTTATTTACTACTTACAAACAATACTCGGTTCCATTTAGAAATTTGGAATGCAACTAAGGATTTGGCACTCTCAAAGGAACAATTCAAAAGGCTTTATGATAGTGCCCCAGTGCCCTACATCATGCTGGATAAAAATGCGGAGATTCGTGGTCCAAACAAAGCTGCGTTGCGTTTTTTTAGTGTGCTCCCAGAAGACATTGTCGGTAAAAATTTATTTTCATATTTAACTGGAGAGGATAAGGAGCAGGCGGAGAGGCTTTTCGATTACTACAAGTCAAATGTGCCTATAAACAGAAAGGAGGTTTCAATGATTACAAAAAAGGGTGAGACTCGCATTGTTCAACTCTCTATTTTTGAAATGAAAAATCCTGGTAGTTTTTCAAGCACAGGACTCGCTATGATTTTTGATATTACAGAGCAGAAACTACTAGACAAGGCGAAAACAGAATTCGTGTCTCTGGCCTCACATCAACTAAGATCTCCACTAGCCACAACAAAATGGCTCACAGAGATGTTGGCATCTGGAGATATCGGGGAGCTTTCCCCTAAACATAAAGAGTATGTTGATAAGTTGCATACTGCCAACGAAGACATGATTGACCTTGTGGACGTTCTTCTTAACGTTTCAAGAATAGAGATGGGCTCTCTTACTGTAGATATGAAACAGACTAACGTAGAAGAACTAACTGAAAGTATTTTTGGTGAACTCGCTTTTCTTATTAATAAAAAACAAATCAACATCGTCAAAGAATACAATGGGTTGTTTCAAAACATACAAAGTGACCCAAAGTTGTTGCGTATTGTAATTCAAAACTTGATAACGAATGCTCTAAAATATACTCCAAGTGGAGGTACAATAGCTGTCACTTTTGAAGAATCAAGTGGAGAAAAAACAATCACAGTTTCAGATACAGGTTTGGGCATACCCGAATCCCAGCAAGGTTTGATTTTCACTAAATTATTTAGGGCAGATAATGTTC
This sequence comes from uncultured Candidatus Saccharibacteria bacterium, assembly GCA_964366395.1. Taxonomy (GTDB): domain Bacteria; phylum Patescibacteriota; class Minisyncoccia; order Phycocordibacterales; family DATDWN01; genus C7867-006. Next base: position 1,609 of record CAYITW010000004.1, on the reverse strand, counting down.
GTGGACTAAATGATAGCCAAGGTACAGGCTTAGGTTTGTATTTAGTAAAATCCGTTATGGACTCTATTGGCGGAAGTATTAGTTTTGTTTCTCAGGAAAATAAAGGAAGTGCTTTTACAATTACACTTTAACCTATATAATAGATAACAATAATATGGATAAAATAAAAAGCAAAAAGAAAGTTCTTATTGTTGATGATAATAATAATTTGACCAGTGTTTTGGTTGATAAGTTCAACCTTTCAGGTTTTGATGCAATGGGTGCAGTTAACGGAGAAGATGGACTCAAGAAAGCGCTAGAGTTTAAGCCCGACATCATACTACTTGATTTGGTTATGCCCGTGATGGATGGTCTTGAAATGCTAAAACAACTAAGAGAGACCGAGTGGGGTAAAGAAGCAAAGGTTATGGTTCTATCTCTTCTTGATGAGGCCACCTATATCGCTAAAGCTATGGATAGCAATGTTTACGGCTACATCATAAAAACTGATTTAAGTCTGGATGGAATTGTCAAAAAAATAACAGACATACTTCAGAGTACAAAATAGAGTTTCAAAGAAAAAGCGCTGGTCAGGCGCTTTTGTGTTTGTCGTATATCCTTTTAATTTTAATACTCCGGCTATGATTGTGGGCATCAACCTGATCTGCGGGAAGTGCCTCGCCAACACGTTTGAAGCAAGGTGTACGCTTGGTTAATGGATCTACATTATGCCAAGATCCCACCATTGAATGAGTGTTGAATCGAAACCCAACCCCAACTCTATCCTGCCAAATTATGGAGTTGTGGAGACCCCACGTAACTACTGCCGGTACCAAGACTTCAATCAGAAAGTCACTATCTTGAACTCTAACAGGCTTTTTCCAATATGGTTGTTTTAGCATACCACCTCTTCCAAAGGAACCAACTATTCAACACAATACAATATCCCAAACTACATATCAACGTCTTTAATATGTTAATATAAATTTTATATGAGTTTATCAATCGGGATTGTCGGTCTGCCAAATGTGGGGAAGTCCACACTTTTTAATGCACTGACAAAAAAATCAGTACCAGCAGAGAACTATCCTTTTTGTACTATCGACCCATCTGTGGGAATTGTGCCTGTGCCAGATAAACGGCTCAACGAGCTGAGCCGTTTAAGTAAATCTGCTAAAACTATTCCAGCCGTGGTGGAGTTTGTTGATATTGCTGGACTTGTCAAAGGTGCTTCTGAAGGTGAGGGTTTAGGAAATAAATTTCTTTCTAATATTCGAGAAGTTGATGCAATTCTAGAGGTTGTGCGAGTTTTTGAAGATAAAGATGTTATCCATGTTCACAATGAAATAAACCCACTTTCTGATATCGGGGTGATTAACTACGAACTTATTTTGGCCGATTTGCAGACTGTTACAAAACGACTAGTGAATATTGTCAGGGAAGTAAAACGAGGAGATAAAAATGCAGTTCTTGAAAGTAGTGTCCTAGAAAAAGTTCAAAAAAGTCTTGAAGAAGGTGAACTTGCTTCATCGGTAAAACTAGACCCAGTTGAGAAAGAGATTTTAGCCACGATGCACTTGCTGACGTTGAAACCAATTTTGTATGCGCTGAACACTTCTGAAGCCTCTTC
>CAYITW010000003.1:0-25036 GCA_964366395.1 uncultured Candidatus Saccharibacteria bacterium | reverse complement strand
TTTCGCGTTGGAGCACTAGATGCCGAACTACTTGAAAAAGAGTTTGCTCCTACATTTACCGCAGAAGATTTGGTTAATTTAGGTATTTTTCAAGTCTATTTAAAACTTATGATAGACGGAGTGTCTTCCCAGCCATTTTCTGCTTCTACTATGCCACTTATACAACTTTCCGAGAAAACTTTTAGAGCAGAAGTCATAAAAAATTCGAGGGAGCAGTTTGCGCGTCCACGAGCGGTTGTTGAGAAAAACATTGTGGATTGGCATGCACCAAATGTTGCACAGAGAGATGCTAGACCGATATCAGACTTTAATTCAAGTAATAAATATAACGAAAGACCCGTAGTCCAAAATAGTTATTATAATAACCCCGCTCCAAGACCAAAAGATATACCAAGAGAAGTTTCAAAAGAAGTTAGTGATAATAAACAGGCTTTTCTGAAAGTAGCGGAAGAGTTAAAACAAAAAGAATCCGTCTCATCGACGGACTCGCTGATGAGACGAGAAAAAGGGATCAACAATATCTCTCAAGTTAATAAAGAGAAAGAATTACAGGCGAATAAGAAAAATCCAAGTCAAGAAAATATTTCAAGTCTTAAAAATGCTCTAGCAGATGTTTTAAAGAAGCCTAGTATTTTGCCGGAGCACAGCATAGATAAAGATAAGGCAAAAGCTACAACTGCAGGAGCCACGACAGAAAAAAAAGTTGAGAACAGAAATGAAAGACAATTTGAAAAACCTATTGAAAATAAAATAAAAAAAGACGAACCTGTTGCACAGCCAGAAAGAAATGAGAGTCATAAAAAACATAAGTCTGAGCATTCAACTTCCACAGAAATACCTGAAGATGTTCTACTTGATTTACTGAAAATGGACGATAAAAAGTAATTTTCAATTTCTAATTTCTAAACAATGAAGAAAAGAATTTTAATATTTTCTACTGCATATTACCCGTTTGTTGGAGGGGCTGAAGTTGCAATAAAGGAAATCACTGACAGGTTGGGTGGCGGATTTGACTTTGATTTAATCACAGCGAGACTCGATAAAAAACTTCCAAAAAATGAAAAAATAGGAAATGTAAATGTTTATAGGATCGGAAGTGGTAGACCAATGTTCGACAAGTTGCTTTTACCTTTTGCTGGAGTATTTCTAGTTTCTAGCCTACATAAAAAGAGAAACTATTATTGTTTCTGGGCAATGATGGTTACTTTTGGAAGTGGGGCAGGATATTTGTACAATATTTTACGAATGCTGACTGGTTATAAAAAAATTCCGATAGTGCTGACCTTACAAGAAGGAGATTCTGAAAACCATCTACTTTATAAATGGTTTGGTCTCATAGCTTTGTCTTGGAAACTTGCTTTGTGGCAAACGGATTTTTTAACGGGTATAAGTAATTTTTTATTGAACCGTGCTAAAAAAAATGGATACAAAGGTCAGTCTTTCTTGGTTCCAAATGGTGTTGATTTAAAAATCTTTTCGGAAAAGATTGGTGAAAATGTAAAAAGTGAATTAAAAAATCGTCTAGGAAAGAAAGAAGGAGATGTTTTTCTAGTCACTTCTGGTAGATTGACTAAAAAAAATGCAGTAGATGACATCATCTCCTCACTTGTTTACTTGCCTCACTACGTAACTTTGATTGTTATAGGAAAAGGGGAAGAGGGTCATAATTTACAAAAACAAGCACGTGATTTAAAGGTTTCTGATAGAGTAAAATTCGTTGGTTTCATAACTTATGCAGATATTCCAAAATATTTAGCTGTTTGTGATATTTTTGTGAGGCCAAGCCGCTCGGAAGGTTTCGGCAACTCTTTTATTGAAGCAATGGCTGTTGGTTTGCCAGTAATAGCAACTCCAGTTGGGGGGATTCCTGATTTTATCCAGGATAGAGAAACTGGTATATTTGCTTCACCTGATAACCCACAAAGCATTAAAGGGGCTGTTTTAGGCCTTTTGAGCGATAGTAGCCTAAGGCAAACTATGGCCCAAAAAGCCCAAAATCGCGTTTTAGAGCGTTATTCTTGGGAGGGTATAGCTATTGAGATGGGAGCCGTTTTTGACAAGGCATCAGATGTAACTAAAATACCAGCATGAAGATTTTAATAGTTACAGGCATTTATCCTCCAGAGATAGGTGGTCCAGCAGAATATGCTTACAATCTTGCTGAAACTTGGAAAAAGGATGGACACATTGTCACAGTGAAAATTTTCGGTAAATTCCAAAAAATTCCTTGGGGAATTCGCCATATTGTTTTTTTGTTTTACATTGTTCCTTCAGTATGGAAAGCTGATTGTATCTTTGCTCTTGATGCATTTAGCGCGGGAGTAGTAACCGTGGTTGCAAAATTATTTTCGAAAATAATCATCTTTCGAACAGGAGGTGATACACTTTGGGAATTTTATGTGGAAAGGACAGGCGATCTCGTTTTATTGCGGGAGTTTTATAAAACAAGGTTTTCAAACCTTAATTTTAAGGAAAAAATATTATTTCACTTAATGAGATGGACTCTTCAAAACCTCTCCGCTGTTATTTGGAGCACGGAATGGCAGAAAGATATTTTTATGGAGCCTTATAAATTGAATAATCAAAAGCATTTTATTGTTGAAAATTATTATGGACAAAGAATGTCCTCTAGCTTACCCGTCAGCAAGACTTTTGTTGGGGCAACAAGAAATCTCAAATGGAAAAATCTCAGTTTACTTAAAAATGTTTTTCAGGACAAGAGAGTTGTTGAATCAGATGCAAAACTTGATCTTAATTCCTTGCCCCACAAAGATTTTTTAGAGAAGATAAAAAATTCCTACGCTGTTATCATTGTTTCCCTTGGAGACATTAGTCCAAACACTATTTTGGACGCTATAAAGCTTGGGAAACCTTTTATTCTCACAAAAGAAACTGGTCTTTACGACAGGATAAAGGATATAGCGATTTTTGTTAATCCTCAGGATATTGAGGATGTAAAGGAAAAAGTAATTTGGTTAAGTGATGATGAAAATTATAAGTTCCAAATGAAGAAAATAGAGTCATTTACCTTCACCCATACTTGGGATGATATTGGTAAGGAATATATTGATGTATATAAAAAAATATCATGAGAGTCTTATCTATAGGCACAGATAGGAAATTATTTGAGGATGGGAGCGCAGTACTTTCTCGCTCTCTTGAATATGCCAAAAAAATGGACGAATTGCATATAGTGGTTTTCACGACAAGTCGAAAGTTGAAAGTCAAAAATAAAAAAGTAGGTAATAATCTTTTTCTGTACCCAACTAATTCAGTTAATAAGTTATTTTATGTTTTTGATGCGATAAAATTAGGAAGGAAAATTGTTTTAGAAAATAGACTCACATCTCAAGATAGTGTTTTATCAAGCCAAGATCCGTTTGAAACCGGTTTGGTCGGACGACAACTAAAGAAAAAATTTGGATTACCGCTACAAGTTCAAATTCACACGGACTTTTTTAGTCCCCATTTTAAAAATTCTCTCCTAAATAGAATTCGAATTTTTATAGCAAAAATAGTTCTACTTAATGCTGATGGAGTTCGGGTGGTAGAAGATTTTTTGAAGGATTCAATAAAAATTTTTTCCCCAAGTTTTAAAGCAAAGATAGACACCCTTCCTGTTTTTGTTGATATTGAAAAAATACTGAATACTGTACCTAAAGTAGATTTAAATAAAGAGTTTCCAAAGTTCAAATTTATTATTTTCATGGCTTCTAGGCTATCTCGTGAGAAAAGAATAGATGTCGCGTTGCGTGTATTTAGAAATGTTTTATTGAAATTTCCGCATGCTGGTCTTGTTATAGCTGGTTCTGGTGAAGATAAGAATCGTCTAGAAAATATGGTTATAAAATTAGAATTAGAAAAAAATGTTGCTTTTATTGGTTGGCACAATGATCTTGTCACTCTTTATAAAACCGCAGATTTATTTCTGGTTACATCCGAATATGAGGGTTACGGAATGACACTTATTGAGGCAGGAGCGGCGGGCTGTCCAATTGTAACTACGAAGGTGGGTGTAGCCAAGACAGACCTTTTTAAGAATGGTATAAACTGCATAGTTTGTTCGAAGTTTGATGTTGGGTGTATCTCATCGGCAGTTCTAGAAATTATTTCTGATAACAGTAAAAGAGAGTTGTTTAAACATCGAATGCAGGATAGTATTAAAAGTAGAGCAATAAACCAAGAAGAATATGCTGAAAAGTATGTAAATCTACTGAAACAGTTAATATACTAAATGATAATCAAACTAATAAATTGGGGATTTGGATTACTAAATAAACATGTAGTTTTGCGTTACCTAATGTCTGGCGGATCAGCGGGGGTGACGGATTTGATTGTTTTATATTTACTGCACAATGTCTTCGGTATCTATTATCTTCTTTCGGCGATTCTCGCGTTCATTATCGCCTTTGGTGTAAGTTTCACTTTGCATAAGTTTTGGACATTTAGAAGTCACGATGAAGAAACCCATAAGCAAGTTGTTATGTATTTTGGCACATCACTCTTTGGTCTAGTTCTTAACACACTGCTTATGTATCTATTTGTTGACTATGTTCATCTAAATGTTATTTTGTCTCAAATTATTGTCGGTTTACTGGTCGCCTGTGTTAGTTTTTTTATTTCAAGAAATTTAGTTTTTAAATATAATAAAGCGAAATATGAAAATTCTCGTAATAACTCAGAAAATAGATAAAAATGACACTGTTCTTGGCTTTTTTCATAATTGGCTAGTTGAAATATCTAGTAAGTTTGAATCGGTTGAAGTTGTTTGTTTGGAAAAAGGAACTTTTAATCTACCTAAAAATATTACAGTTTACTCTCTTGGAAAAGAAACAGGAGTTTCAAAATTAGATTATATTAAGAATTTTTATCATTACCTTTTTCTTATTAAAGGTTCATACGACAAAGTTTTTATTCATATGAATGAAGAATATGTTTTACTTGCTGGGTTGTACTGGATAATGAAAAGAATTCCAATATACTTATGGCGCAATCACCCAGACGGTAGTATAAAAACACGTATAGCTGTGGCTATTTCTACAAAAGTTTTTTGTACTTCCACATCATCTTTTACGGCTAGATTTTCAAAAACCATTATAATGCCGGCTGGAATTGACACAAAAATGTTTAAACCGGTCGAAGGTCTTGTTAGAGGTAAATATTCAGTTTGTATGGTCGGACGGATTTCACCTATAAAACACATAGACATCGCTTTGCAAGCAGTAAAAATTTTAGTATCAAAAGGAGTGCAGATTTCATTGAATATCATCGGACCTGTTTTAAATAGAGATTTAGAGTATTTTGAAAGTCTAAAAAAATATGTTGAAGCTAATAATCTTTCTAACACAATATCTTTTAAAGATGCTGTCACAGGAGATAAACTTCCTTCAATATATAGTAGTCATGAAATTTGTCTCAATCTTACAGATTCAGGTTCATTTGATAAAACAATAGTGGAAGCAAGTAGTTGTGGAGCCATGCCCCTAGTTTCAAATTCTTCTTTATCAAGTTTTCTTCCAATAGTTTGTATTACAGATAGTTTGCCTGAAGAAATAGCCCAATCCTTACAGAAGCTTTTTGAGCCGAAAGAACAAGTTAAAATTCAAAAAGAGCTTAGAGATTTTGTTGAATCACAGAGCTTATCAGAGCTTTCGAAAAAGTTGTTATTAGAAATGCAATGATATAGTGTATAAAACATGTACAAGGCAAAAAAAGTTAGCGTAGTAATAGGAACATACAATGAAGCAGGCTCAATCAAGTCTGTTGTAGACGGTTTTTTTAATACCGGAGTTGTTGATGAGGTTGTTGTTGTTAATAACAACGCTCTCGGGAACACAAGTGAGGAAGTTGGAAAAACTAAAGCTAGGATGGTAATAGAAGCCAAACAAGGTTACGGTTTTGCTTATATGAGAGGGCTTTCGGAAGCAACAGGGGATTTGATTGTGATGACCGAAGCAGATGGAACATTTGAACCAAATGACATCCACAAATTTCTTTTGTATAGCGATGATTTTCCTGTAGTTTTTGGAACGAGGACATCTAGAGCTATTATTTGGTCCGATGCTTTTATGCCATTTCCGGTGCGTTTTGGTAATTGGGCCGTGGCGAAATTTCTTGAGATTTTACATAACGGTCCGACGTTGACTGATGTTGGGTGTACTTATAAGCTTATCAGTCGAGAAGTATTAGAAAAAATAAAACCACTGTTTTCCTTATCGGAAGGTGGGGGAAAGTGGTCACCAGAGTTAATGATATGGACTATAAAGAAGGGTTATATTCCAATAGAGATTCCTGTGATGTTCAAACCTCGTGTTGGAGATTCTATGTATACAGGTAGTATCTGGAAGGCGGCCAAGCTTGGGTTCAGGATGTTGCCAATGATTTTAAAATATAGATTTAAGAAAATTTAGTGTAAAATGTTACAAATGAATCTATCTAGAAAGGAAATTTTGATTTTTGCTTCAATATTTTTTGTATTCATCATTTTACACATTCCTGCAGTCAATTTTCCTTATCATCAAGACGAGTATAAGTGGGTTTTATATTCTCATCCTGAAATAGTTCCACCTGGCACTGTTCCACACCCTCCACTTACCGAGTTTATATATACTAAAATAGGTCCTTTGGTTGGGGATAATAATTTTAGAACAATCCCTTTTTTCTTTGGAGTACTTAATTTTTTTCTACTCTTCTATTTAGTTAAAACTATTTTTAATCGGAAAACAGCTTTTTGGTCCGTTGGTTTGTTTACTATTTCTTTTTATTCACTTCTAGCCTCGCTTATGGTGGACGTCGATGGTGCGGTTATGCCATTTTTCTTTCTTTTGATGTCTATTGGTTATTATAAATGGAAAGAATCACTCATGACTGGCAATAGAGGCTGGAAATGGCCTATGGTTATAATAATCACTGCAATAGGTGGATTTCTCATAAAAGTTATCTTTATTCTTCCAATCCTCGCTTTATTTTTCGATTTCTTAATTGAAAAACAGATATTTAGAGATTGGAAAAAAATTATAAAATATCTTTTATACGCTACTGGAGGAGCTGTGGTACTGGTGGCGGTTTTGTTATTGGCAAAATTCTTTTTCCCTTTTTTCAATTTAGAGTACGCAATTAAATATTGGGAACATTTTGCTATATTTACAGGTAGGGGCTGGTTTCAAACATTTATACAGGTTTTTAAGGCAATTCTCTATGTCTCACCGCTTTTGATTCTACCAGCCCTTTTTGCTAACAAGGAAATATTTAAGAAAACACGAGCCTTTTATTTATTCGTTTTTCTTGGAGTCTTCTTCTACATATTCGCTTTCGATTTTTCTATAGGGGCGTTGGACAGATATTTTCAGTTTTTAGTTATACCTTTTTGTATTATTTCTGCAGCGGTATTAATTCAAGGTTTTGAAAGTATGAGGGGAAATGTCAAAAAAAGTCATATAATTAGCCTTATTTTTGCAACTATATTGATTTTTGTTGTTCAATTTTTACCACACACAGTTCCAGCCCTTCACCCAAAAGCAGAATGGCTTACAAGAATTCTTTCTATAAAATGGAATTTTCTTTACCCTTTTTCTGGAGGATCTGGACCTTTAGGTTTTTATATGTCTTTTATTTTTCTTGGAGTGGTTTGGGCAATATCTTTTTTTGTTACAGTTTTTGCTTTTTTTAAACCAGCTTTTCGTAATTTTACACTTACCCTGATTCTATTTTTTGGTTTTATGTATAACATTGCATTTATCGAGGAATATCTTTTTGGAAGGATTAACGGCTCAGCCCCGAAAGTCTTAACTGGTGCTGTGGAATATATAAAAAATACTTCGGAGGTAAAATTTGTAACCGTTTACAATGATAATGGTGGTTTCGATATTCAACAAACAGGCAAATACCGAAGACGTCTTTATACCGACCCAAAGTTTGGAGTTGAGGAAAAAATGTCCAACTTAAATAAAAATAAAGAACACTATTTGGAAATAAATATCCCTAGAATTGATCCAAACAGTTTTTATCGTAGATTTTTTGATTCCTGTGAGGTGGCATACAAACAAATTGACCACAGTATTGAAGCGGTTGTGTATGACTGCACCAAAGCACCCGATGTTAAGAGTTAATAATTGAAAATGTTTGAAACTACAGAAAAAAGAAAAAAAATGATTTTAGGTTTAGTTTTTATACTTGCAATATTTCTTATAACTTTTCATTTTACTGATACGCCAAAAGTTTGGATTGATGAGGGATATTTTACAGAGGTAGCTAAAAATCTTGCCACGCATGGGGTTTTAGGACTCCAAACCGAGCCAGGCAGTTTTTTTGGGGTGAGTACTATATCTGTTGGTTATCCCACCATTTTTCCGGTAGCTAGTAGTTTTGTTCTCTTTGGAACTGGTTTATGGCAAGCACGATTGCCGATGATTATATACATGTTTCTTTTCGTAATCATTTTTTATTTATTTACAAAAAAAAGATACGGATTTTATCCAGCAATTCTATCTGTATTGATGCTTCTATCCTTTGCTCCTTTTTATGGTAACGGCAGGTCAGTACTGGAAGAGGTCCCAGGTTTGTTTTTCTTATTGCTAGGTTCTCTGTTTCTTCTATATTGGGAAGAAAGTAGTTTTCAGAGTAAAAAATGGGCTTTATTTAGCGGGCTCTCTCTTGGTTTGGCAATTTCAGCAAAGCCAATTTATATGATCGTTCTCTCTGTAGCCTTAGTCCTTACTTTGCTAGTATGGATTAGGAAAATTAAAAATAAGAAAATATTACTATTTTTTGCTTTAGGATTAATTCCTCCACTTTTATTATGGGCATATATGCAATTTCCTACCATAGACTCTCTTATAAAAATTGTGCCTATTTACATCCATCTTGGAAGTAACCACACCTCTTCCATTTCAGTTTGGCAGACAGTTTGGACAAATTTCTCAAAATTTTTTACTGAATCAACACCTATTCTTTTTTCGCTACTACTGGTCACAACAATACTGTCCCTCTTGCTTCCTAGAACTCTACTTAAAAAATTTGAACTAAATAATAACAATAATAATATTGACAAAGCAGACAAAAAGAGAAATTGGAGTATTGCTGAGTACCTCATCCTATCCTTCATAATTATAAACTGGCTAGCATACCTATTTGGAACTGGCTGGTATCGTTATTTTTTTCCAGCTAACGTTCTAGCTTACCTCCTATTCCCAGCAAGTGTTTTGAGTCTCATAAGAATTTTCTCTAGTGTATTTGTAAAAAGGGTACTAAATATTATCTTAATAATATTGGTGTTGTTCCAATTCACACACCTAATTTTTTACTCAGACACGAATTTTTTCGCTCCAAGAACCAAAAACGATGAACTGTCCAGTGCTCTGTTAAATATTGACTCAGAAAAGAAAGTTCTTTTTTACAACACTATTGAGGCAATCATTTTTCTAAAAGGAAGTAATTATTCACAATATCTAACTGTGGGTGATTTTTTAGATATGGGAAACAAAGATTCAAAATCTGATAGCTCTTTTGATTACATTCTTATTGCTCCAAACTACTCAGAAAATATTTCTACTGATTGTTATGAGAGAAAACAAGTTGGTGGGTATTATTTATTTCAAAAAAATTCTCAATGTAAATAGTAAAATTATTTTTTATAACATGCAAGATTTGCATATTCTCTACCCTTGAACCTATTAGCAAACTTGTTAATATCATTAATTTCTTCTAACTGTTTTTGCTCGTCGTTTATATAGTATAAAGTGAATCCGAGGCTGATTAATTTTTTTAAGAATTCTTCAGGAGACCTTCCTGTGTTTTTTATGCTTTCTGGCCAAAATTCTGTAAAAAAAGTAATTTTCTTTGATCTTTTTATACTTTCTTCCATTCCATCTAAAGCAAGAGCCTCTGCGCCTTGAATGTCCATCTTAATAATATCTATCCTTGTTTCAGGCGATATTGTGTGATCTAAGGTAGTCACTTCTACTTCGACATACTGTCTTCCATCGCCGGGATCATATATTCTGTTATCACCTCTATTTTTATTTGAAACATATAAATGAAGCAATCCGATTGTATTAGAAACAGCTTTATTTATAAAGGAAATATTATTGAATTTGTTTGTCTTTATATTTTTTTGGAGAATATCTGCACTTTGTTTATCTGGTTCAAAAGCAATCACTTTTCCAGTTTGGCCAACTGCGTTTGCCGCTATAACTGTGTAATATCCGATATTGGCACCTATATCAACCACAGTCATTCCAGCTTTTAATTCTGCTTGGAATAGAGAGGTTTCAAATCCCTCATATACGCCTAAAGCCAAAGCGCCAGATACGACTGGATCTTTTTTATTAAAAAAAAGTATTCGACCAGTAGGGAGCAAAATGCTTTCTGGAATAATTTTTAAAATAACCCAATTTACAAGGCTTTGAATTGGTTTCGGCTTAAAAATTGTTGTGTAAATGAATTCGGGAGCGTTACTAGGCAAGAATTCAAAGATTTTCTTAATTAGCTTTAGCATAAGAATATATAAGTTCTGAGTTACGTAGTCTATATTATCTTAAGCCATTCTGAAAGTGGAGTGTTGATTATTCCAGAATAGTTTGACTTCTCAATTTCTTTTATATTAACCTCAAGCCACTTCTTCATTTTTTTAACCGTATCTTCAAAACTATATTTAGGCTTCCAGTTAAAATCTTTTGAAAAAGCAGAGGAATCAATCTGTAGATTTCGTGAATCTCCTAGATTGCCAATCGGTTCTATTTTGCAGTTCACTATTGATTGAATGATTTTTGCCACTTCTATCTTTTTCAAATTATGATGACCAACATTATATACAAGTCTTGGCCAATTATTTTTCTCCATAATTTTAAAATAGCAGTCAATCATGTCATCAATATCAATCTCGGCTCTATAAGCCTCAGGTTCTGAGATTTTAACCAAACCTTTTAGGGCACAGTAGGTAAAATGATTTGGCAGAAGTTCCAAACGCATTCTAGGGGAGACACCCCAAATAGTTGCAGGTCTTAGTACTATTATTTTAAATTTCGGGTTAGTTTTTATTTTGTCCTCTACATATTTTTCCATTTTTAGTTTATACTTACAATAATTGTCTGTCGGCTCTGGTAGTAGACTATCCTCATCTAACAACGCCAAATCCTTTTGATTTCCATAAACACTGGAGGAAGAATTATAAATAGTAGGTATTTTTAATTTTTCCGCTAAATCCAAAACGTTCTTTGAGGCTTCAAAATTGATATCCTCTGTAAAAGTTGGATTATCATTGCAAACATAAATTCCAGCTAACTCTGCAAAATGAAAAAGAAAGTCTGGATTGAAATCTTTTAGAGATTTTTCGATAAGTTTAGTATTTCTTGTATCTCCAATAATATATTCCACAGTTGCATTACCAGTCTTGGCTTTTTCAATATCAGCCATTATTTTTCTATAGTCTTGTTTATATATTAGTGAATCGTAGAGAAAAACCGAAAAACCTTTAGCTAAGGCTTGCATTGCAAGTTTTGAACCAATAAATCCTAGGCCCCCAGTGATAAATATTTTTTTCATAAGTTTAGGTTCAATATTAACAAATCGAATAGTTTTTTTACAGTATATCATGGCTTTTACCTTAACTGGTATTCAATTTTCCTTTCTGGTATAGTTTACCAGTAAAAAATAATACAATACTTTATCTATATGAAACGAGCCTCTGATAGGATTAAATTTTGTAGAGTTTGTGGTAGCAAAAATATTGTCTCATTACTTAATTTGGGGGACCAGACCCTTACCGGAGTTTTCCCAAAAAAGAAGAATGAAGTAATAACTTCAGGTCCTTTAGAACTGGTTAAATGTCAAGAAACAACAAGCGGTAAAACCTGCGGTTTGGTTCAACTAGCTCATACATATCCAAAAAACGAAATGTATGGCAAAAACTACGGATATCGTTCAGGTCTTAATAGACTAATGCTTAACCACCTAAAGAACAAAGCTTTTCTAATTAAAAAAACTGTCTTATTAAAGAAAGGGGATGTTATTGTGGATATCGGTAGTAATGATGGTTCATTTCTCAAAAACTTTAACAAAAATCTTACTTTGGTTGGTATAGATCCGACTGGGTTTAAGGAATATTATCCTGACCACATAGAATTATTGCCACATTTTTTTAGTGCCGAAATTTTTAAGAAAAACTTTCCAAATAAAAAAGTTAAAGTAGTGACTTCAATAGCCATGTTCTACGACCTCGATGCTCCAATAGATTTTATGACAAATATTTATGATATTTTGTCTCCTGACGGTATTTGGGTTACCGAACAAAGTTATTTACCAGCCATGCTCGAAACAAATTCTTACGACACTATTTGTCACGAACACCTAGAATACTATTGTTTAAAGCAAATTAAATGGATGGCAGATAGAGTGGGTTTCAAGATTGTTCATGTGGAATTCAACAGAATAAACGGTGGTAGTTTTTCTGTGACACTTGCTAAAAAAGAGTCACACTTAAAAGAAAATGTAAAAATTGTGAATCGTATCCTAGCCAAAGAAATTAGAATCGGTATGAATTCAAATAAACCTATCGCTGCTTTTCACAGTAGACTTAAAAAAAGCCGGGAAGGTTTGCTTAGTTTTTTAAATAAAACCAAGAGAGAGGGGAAGGTTGTTATGGGTTATGGGGCTTCAACCAAAGGCAACGTTTTACTGCAATACTGTAATATAACTCCCAAACTCATACCTTTTATAGGTGAGGTTAACAAGAGTAAGTTTGGTTCGTTTACTCCAAGCACACTTATTCCAATAATTGACGAAAAAGAGGTTAAGAAAAAAAATCCACATTACTTACTTGTTCTTCCTTGGCATTTTCGGGCTGTTATTATTGAAAAAGAGAAAACATATTTGAAAAAGGGCGGCATATTGGTCTTTCCTCTTCCTAAGCTTGAATTAGTTGGTAATTCCACAAAATGAAAAATGTAATTGTTATCCCAACATATAACGAAAGAAACAATGTTAGGACTATTATTCCTCTTGTTTTTGAAACTCTTCCAGAAGTTTTTGTAGTTGTAGCAGATGATAATTCACCAGACGGGACTGGGCTTGAGGTTATGGAGCTTCAAAAAAAGTATCATAACCTGTCTCTAATTTCTAGAAAACAGAAGGACGGCTTAGGTAAAGCATATATCAATGCATTTTCAGAAATTTTAAACAATAAAGATGTTAGATCAATAATAATGATGGATGCGGATTTTTCTTTTCAACTACGATATCTTCCTGAGATGATTAAAAAAAGCGAGAACTATTCCGTGGTGATTGGTTCTCGCTATGTACAAGGTAGCAAAATAATAGGTTGGAATTTTTGGCGAAAAACATTAAGTTTTTTTGGTAATTTTTATTGTAACATCATTCTTCATATGCCTATTCACGATTATACTTGTGGTTACAATGTCATTTCTGCTGAAATGCTCAGAAGGATTGATTTTTCGAAAATGGATGCGACTGGATATGCATTTATTCTAGAACTTAAATGTCTATTATTTGAAGTTGGTGCAACTTTTTTTGAAGTACCCATTACTTTTGTAGATCGTACAGACGGTAAGTCTAAAATCTCTTGGCATATTATAGGTGAGGGTGTTTTTGCTCCATGGAAGATGCTTAAAAGAAGATACAAATAGCCAACTTCTATTTTTTTGAAAATTAAATATTTATACGAGAAACTTTCTAGGACTAATATTTAGATCAGCTAAAACGTTTTGACTTAGAGGTTCTTTTGGTGACAACATTCTCTGCATTTGGTCTGGGGTTGTTAATCTAAATAAAGAGAGAATAAAAAAAGTAGATTTGGCAATAAAAGTTGGAATAGGGATAAAAATTATATTTATTTTATAGTACTTACCAATTCTGCTAGCAATCTGTTTCAGTGTAAGGTTCTCTGGACCTGCAATTGTATATGTCTTGTTTTTAGTACTCTGGTTATTAATTACTGCCAAAATGCTATTCTGCACATCATCCTTGTGGATTGGAGCAAGAGTTACCTCTTTATTTGTTAAGTAGGGGGCTATTGAGCTCCTTTTTATTAAATTAGCCAACCTACTAAGTCCCTCTTTGCCATTAAAGTTCTCATCGTAAGCTTCACTAACACGAAGTATTGTGTAGACTAGCCCACTATTCTTAAGATAATCTTCAGCCTTTTCTTTTGATGCTCCATATTCACCAGAATTTTTACCTATTGCTCTTGTGCTAATAAAAATGAATTGTTTTACTCCAAACTTTTTACAGGAATTAATTAAGCTAATCGTTCCCAAGGTGTTTATTTTGCTATACAAACTCAAATTTTTAGTATGAGTTATACCCGCTAGGTGTATGACTATTTCCGCTTCCGTAAGACTACTTTCCCAAATATCTTTATTTTCTAAATTTCCTCTTACGACTCTTATAACCTTATCACTTTTAAGATTTGATTTATTTTCTAAAGCGATAACTTCATATGAACTAGCAAGTTTATTTATCAGTTCGTTTCCTAAAAAACTACTACCGCCAGTAACAAATATTTTTTTTCTTATTGAGTCCATTCTTTTATGCGCCAAGTAATAATATTTTTAATGAATTCAAGATTCGCCTTAAATGAAATAAATGATTGTCTTTCAGGATTTTTATGGAAGTCAGTTTTTATAGTGCCCACTTTTATTCCAAGTTTTCTTATTTTTATCATTATTTCACCATCAATAAACCAGTCATTCGATTCTAGTTTTAGCTTTTCATATACAGCTCGAGTAAAAATTTTCGGTTTGCCATTTATGTCTCCGTAGATTCCAGGGAAAACTATTCTCATTATTAAATTAAATGCTCTTGATATAAATTTTCTATAAGGTCCATCACCTCTAGAAACTCTCACAGCTTTACATAAATCCAAGTTTTCATCCTTAAGTTTCTTGTATAATCCAGGAATGTCCTCTGGTGGAATTTGTCCATCGCCATCTATAACAGTTATCGTTCTTCCTGTTGAAATTTCTAGTCCAGATCTCATGTCCCAACCCATAGCGTGTTTTGGGTCTAATTTTTCTTTAGTTACGCATTTTGTTCTTGGGTTGGATGACGCTATTTCTTTAACTACATCTGGGGTTTTGTCTTCTCGTCCAGGTTTGTAATTTCCCACCAAAATTATTTCATAATCAAGACCATTTCTCGTTAAAATATCTACAACACGTTTATAAAAAACGCGCGCAAATTCACCGGACCTATAACATAAAATCACGACGGAAATTTCTGGGGTAGATGAGGAGTTCATGTTTGATAAGGGCAATTCTATCACAATTAGTAATTTTATGGTATTATTTTTTTATAATCTTTTATGGATAAAAAACCCATTATTCTATTTTGTATTAACAAACTTGGTAGTTCGGTGGGGCTCGGTGGGGCAGAGCGATTGGTTGTTGATGATATAAATGAAATGCTTAATCGCGGTTATTCTGTGCGACTTCTAACTCTGAAAAAGGAGTCAAAATTTTCCTTAGTAGAAGAATTAAAACTTCCAAGACAATACTTTGAAACAATACATTTTGGCAGTTTATTTAATATTTTAAATTGGATTAGAGTTTACAATTATATTAAAAAAGAGAATCCCGACAGAGTTTTCAGTCATTTATGGTTTTCCAATACCATTATCAAAATTGTGTGTAAAATAGCAGGAATTAAAGATGTTTTTTCTTTTGAGCACAACATTTATGACACAATAAAATCAAAAAAAATGTATTTTTTGGATAAAGTTTTGCAAGAATGGTCCAAAAAAATTATTGCAGTATCTTCGGCGGTTAAAGAATCTCTGTTGGCACATGGAATACAGGAAAAAAATATTGTTGTTATAAACAATGGCATCAATATTATAAAATATAATGTTCCACCAAACATTTTATTAAAAAAGCAGCTTGGAATATCATCCGACACCTTTGTTTTTTTAACTATCGGAAGATTAATTTATCAAAAAGGAATAGACGTGGTATTGAAAGCTTTTACTAAAATTCAAGACAATTCAGTTCTGGTTATTGTTGGCCAAGGCGAAGATGGGAATTCGCTTAAAAATTTAGCGATAACTCTCGGTATTAATAATAGAGTTCATTTTTTAGGAGTAAGACATGATATACCAGAGATTTTATCAATTTGTGATTGTTTTGTTTTGGCTTCAAGGTTTGAGGGTTTAGGTATAGTAGTTCTTGAGGCGATGGCGGGAAGTAAGTCGATTATTGTATCAAATTTTTCGGCAGGCAAAGATATGATTGTTCATGATATAGATGGTTTAGTTGTTGAAACAGATAATGTAGACAATTTATCAAAAGCCATGAACAGATTAATAATAGATGAAAATTTGAGGCAAAAAATAGCTAAATCTGCTTATAAAAAAGTTCAGCAGTTTTCTATTGAAGGGCACATTAATAAGCTTCTTAGCCTATGATATACTGCATTTACTTTATAACTTTCAATCCCGAACTATTTTCATGCCAATTTTGTCTTCAAAACCAGAAACTACTGTAAAAAACAAGATAATAGTTGTTTTACCAGCTTATAACGCAGCCAAAACACTGAAAGCTACGCTGGACGCCATTCCTAAAGGAATAGTCCACGACATCATTCTTATTGATGATGCTAGCTCAGATAACACAGTAGAGGAAGCAAAAAGGCTTGGTTTGAAGGTTTTTACTCACTCCACAAATCTTGGGTATGGTGGTAATCAAAAAACTTGTTACAAGGAAGCACTAAAATTAGGTGCGGATATTGCAGTAATGGTTCATCCTGACTTTCAATATGATCCTGTTTTTATTCCGGAAATGATAGTCCCGATTGTAAATAATGAGTGTGATGCTGTTTTTGGTTCTAGAATGAAGATTCGCCAGAATGCTTTAAAAGGAGGGATGCCTTACTGGAAATATTTAGCAAATATTTTTTTAACAAAGATAGAGAATTTTATTCTGGGAAATAATCTAACAGAATATCACTCAGGATTCAGGGCATATAGTAAAAATGTAATGAAACTCCCGCTTGAATTGAATTCAAATGATTTTGTTTTCGACACAGAAATAATAGTCCAAATGAAAATTGCAAATATGAAAATTAAAGAAATACCAATTTCAACCAAATATTTTCCAGAGGCGTCCCAGATTAATTTCAAAAGAAGTGTTCGGTACGGATTTGCAATTCTAAATGTACTTAGAAAATATTTATTATTTAAATATAAAATAAGGAATTATAAGCAATTTCAAATTGTATGAAAGATTTTTTGATAAAAAATAAAGTTTATATCGTAATCGCTGTTTTTATACTTTTGAGTATCTTTGTTTCTTACTATCACATAGGATACAATCCTGAACTTAAAAAAGATGCTAAGGAGTACTATGAAGCAGCTAGTTTTTTGGCAAATAATCCAGTAAACGAAGAGAAGCAGTTAGGTAGAGTTCTTACAACCCCTTTATTTCTTTACACCTCGATTTTTGTTAATTTTTTTGTTAACGACTACAGCACAAGCTTTTCTATCGTAAATATTATTTTTTATTTTCTTTGTATATTTGCATTCTACTTTTTAGCTCTCGAAATATATAAAGAGAGTAAAGTTGCTTTCCTAAGCACAATTTTAGTTGTTTTTAATTTTTATGTAATTGATCCAGGAAATGCTCATTTGGCTGATATGGGTGGCTGGTTTTTCTTCATACTTTCCACCTTTTTAGCAATAAGATATATCAACACCCTCAATAGGAAATTTTATTATTTATCAATATTTTTTACAGCAATTGGAGTTTTATTTAAAGAGTATGGAGGGCTAGCCTTATGTAACTTAGCTTTATTGATTTGTATAGGGGATTTCCCTTGGAAGCAAAAAATTAAAGATATATCTCTCGCCACTTTACTGGTTTTATTGCCTCTTCTATCTTTTCACACATTTATCTACTTAAAATATCACTACTTGTATATTGATAGATATTTATTTGTTGGACAATCCGCAATAGAAGGAGCTCCAAAGAATTTTGTTTTGTTGGTAAAAATTTTAGGTTGGCTCTTTTCATTTGGTTGGTTTGCTTTTTGCTTCGGTCTCTGGAAAGAATATAAAATATTAGACAATAAAAGATTAAAAATTTTATTGGCTATTTTGCCAGTTACTTTAACGTTTTATTTTTGGCCAGCTATTACACAAAGATTAGGAGTAATGTTTATGATGTGGTTAGCACTTATTGCGGGTTTTGGTTTATCAAAATTGAAATGGTATATGCTCTATCCTTTTTTAGGAATATATATTTGGTTTAACTTCAACATAAAATTCTATATAGATAAAATCAATTTACCTTTTTGATAATTATTTTCATGATAAATTCAGAGAAAAAACCCAAAATAGCACTTATGAGTTATGTGATGGATAACAGAAAGACTAAAGGCACTGCTCTTTATGCTCGGAAACTTATAGAAGGTTTACTTTTAAACAACAGATTTGATTATTATTTGGTTCATTATGATAAGGTGTCAGATTCTATCTATAATAAATCTAATGAAATAATAATGCCGAAAGTGAAGTTGCCATACGGGTCTCATTTTATATCTCAATTATTATTTTTTTGGAAATACAGAAAAGAGCCCTTTGATGTTGTTCACTGGTTTCAACCAAGGCTTTATCCTTTTTTCTGGCTAGTTCCTGCAAAAAAAATAATCGTGACAGTACACGGGGCAGGGGACATAACTGCTCCAACCACCTTTGTCCTTTCTCGCTCAGTTTTTAACTATATTTTAAAGCATTTTCATAAATCAATAGACATTATTATTGTGGATTCAAGTCATGCAAAACAAGAAGTCGTGAGACATTATGGTTTTAGTCAAGAAAGGGTAAGGTCTATTTACTTGGGTAGAGGAGAAGATTTTAAACCAATAGATAAGGAATTGGCGAGGAGTATTGTAAAAGAAAAATATACCATCGCCAGTCCTTATATTTTAGACGTTTCTCGGCTCCAACCACACAAAAATGTCGTTAGTCTTATTGAAGCTTACGACATTATGAGAAAAAAATTTCCTGATCACAAAGAAAAGCTGGTGATTGTTGGTAGTTCAGTATATAGGGGTAGAGATGAGGATAGTTTAGAGCATCTTACTGCCAATAAATCTAATTTCTCCACAGACATTATTTTTATCAGTTTTGTTAATCACGGGGATTTAAATGCGGTTTATTCAGCATCAGACTTATTTGTGTTTCCGTCTCTTGATGAGGGTTTTGGCTTGCCAATCATAGAGGCTATGGGTAGTGGTGTTCCAGTAATTACCTCCAACCTAACTTCAATGCCGGAGATTGGTGGAGAAGCTGTCATCACTCTAAATCCTTTAGATTTAGACAATTTAGCCCTAACTATGCATAATGTTCTTACGGACAAACTTCTTCAGGAAAAAATGATAATATCTGGTCTAAATAGGGCTAAGGAGTTTACGTGGGTTAAAATGGTAGAAGAAACAGAAAACTTATACTTATAATAATATGCAAGAGTCATTTAATTCAAAAATTGATAATTTAATCCAACATCCAGCCCAAAAGTTACCGTTTCAAAAGTTAGTTTTTAAGAAAGATTGGAAGATTTTTAACGTTAAAGATAAAATAATTTATTGTGTAGAAGTGTCAGGCGAAGGATTTAATGAAAAAAGTAATGATGCCTTTGTAAATAAAGTTAAAGTTTTTATAAAAAAAAGTCCACACATCTTTTATTGGGTTTATCATTTGATGAATCCATCCTTTGCTAAAATTAATGCAAAAAAATTACTTGAGGGCGTTCCTTCTGGAAAAGTAATTTTAAATTTCGGGTCTGGGGCTACCTCTATTCGTCCAGATGTGATAAATATTGATTTTTACCCCTTTGAAAATGTTAATTTTGTTGCTGATATCGCTGATTTACCGTTTGGGGATAGGGTAGCAGATGTTGTTGTTTCTGAGTGTGTTCTTGAGCACACACCAAATCCAAAAGCGGTTGTGTCAGAAATGTACAGAGTTCTTAAACCAAATGGTTTAGTTTATGTGGTTGTACCGTTTGTTTTTAGTTTTCACTCATCACCAGTAGACTTCTATCGTTGGAGCATGATGGGCATGGAGCAAATGTTCAAAGACTTTGAGAGAGTTGATTCGGGTATACATTTTGGTCCAGGTAATGCTCTAAACTGGATTCTCGCTGAGTTTTTCGGGACGATATTTTCTTTCGGCTGGAAAAAATTACACCAAGTCTTATTCATTTTATTTCTTATTCTTTTTTTTCCGTTAGGTTATTTGGATATTATTTTAAATAGATTCCAATCTAGTGAAAACATTGCTAGTCACCTTTATTTTTTGGGAAGAAAAAAATGAATATTATAG
Organism: uncultured Candidatus Saccharibacteria bacterium; assembly: GCA_964366395.1. Classification (GTDB taxonomy): domain Bacteria; phylum Patescibacteriota; class Minisyncoccia; order Phycocordibacterales; family DATDWN01; genus C7867-006. Next base: position 4,707 of record CAYITW010000003.1, on the reverse strand, counting down.
ATAAAATAAAAAATCACTGGCCAGTTCTAATCCTAGCTTTGCTTGTAGGATTAATTGTTGTATTACCAACCATCCTTTCTGTTGAAAAAGTTGGCAACGACAGTTTTAAGGGTATTTACCCTATATTTAATGATGACGAAAATTATTACAACGCCCTTACAAGAGAGGTTTACGATGGTCATTATAGTTTAACAAACCCATATATAAAGGAATATAAAACTGGTCCGTACCTTTTTCCACCGTTACCTGAAATAACTTATGCAACTTTTTCTAAAATATTCGGAATTTCTATCACAACGATGGCAGTTGTTAATGATTTCTTATTGCCTATAATTTCCGTTCTTCTTTTATATAGTTTGTTGCTAAAAATTACATTTTCCAAAAATAAATCCTTATTACTTACAAGTTTGTTTTTTCTTCTTTTCATCTCTTCATTTAACCGGCCAATCAGTCCCCAGTTTCATTTTATATTTCTTTTGGCTGGTTTAAATCTAATGTGGCTGATTGCAACAGCAAAGCATGTTTTCAAAAAAATTTTGTTGTACAACGTATCCCTTGCAGTGGTTTTTGGTATTCTTGTTTATTCCTATCCTTTTTATTGGATGACTTTAGCGATAGTGTATTTTATCTGGACACTGCTTATTGTTTTTTCAACTAAGGATTTTAAATATTGGGCAATAAACTGGTTATCATTTTTTATTCCGGCAATAGTCTTTTCCATACCGTTTATTGTTAATAATTTAAGCTTAAGGGCCAATCCACTTTTTTTTGAGACAAATCTGAGAATGGGGTTCATTAATACTCACATTCCAGGATCCTTTTTTAATATTGGTCTTATATGCTTAAGTGTTCCAGCTGTTTACCTTATTTCTAAATTATGCAATGAAAGAAGGCTGACACTACTAGGGCCGGCATTAATTATAAGTGGAATAATTTTAAATTGGCAAAATATTATTACTGGCCAGACTTTTCAGTTTCCACAACATTTTTATCCAGTTATAGTTTTATTTATATTTTTGATATGTGGTCTATCACTCCGTTATATTACAAAAAGCACTTGGGTAGAATTTCCGAGAAAATCCAGAACACTGATTTTTCTACTTATTGTGTTTTTTATATTTATTTTCTATAAACAACGTGGTGAAATTATATATACTTATAAAAACATATCTTCACCAGTTGATATTTCTAGTTCACAACGGCTCAGTAGTATCTTAAAATGGCTAGAAAACAATACACCCAGAGACTCTTCCATTTATGTCTTGGGCCAAGAGATAAATTCTGCTATACCGGTCTATACTCATAACAACGTCTATTTCTCAACAGATGCTGGACTATCCGTCATGTCAGACAGCGAAATTGAAAATAGATGGGCTATTCAACATTTTTTCGAGCCCGTAGATAAAATAATTGTTGAAAAGAGTCAAAGAGAGATATGGATAAACAAGTTTATTGAAACGTACCAAAGCAGGGAGTCTAGAAGGAAAATATTGCAACTTATTACTGGTAAAAAATATCCAGAAAATATTCTCACTAACGAAGTTTTTATTGACAGGGTTTTAGATGCACACAAGATATTCAAAAATATTGGTTTTGAGAAATCTTTAAAAACTTACTCAGTCGATTACCTTATTTTAGATAAGTCATACAATCTTTATCCAAGACTTGTTAAAGAATTTAAGTCATATGAATTCATGATTCTTGTGGAACAAATAGGGGATACTATGATTTATAAAATTAACTAAAATGGAACCAATAAATAAAACAAATATATACCCCCTTATCTCCAGAGTTAGACTTTTAAGGCTTCGGGCACTTTTTCCTTTTATCAATTCTTATATGAAAGGTCACGTTTTGGATATTGGTGGAAGAGATTTTTTCCAATTTGTACAAAGTAATAAAAATATTTCTTTTGATTCGTGGACGTCATTGGATTTGATACAAAGCGCAACTTCTTTTAGGGATTCAAAATATAAACTTGTTGTTGGTGACGGTGAAAACGCTCCGTTTAATGATAATAGTTTTGACACCATTTTAAATATTCAAGTTCTTGAACACACTCTTCATCCGCAAAAAATGCTTTCAGAAATTAAGCGCCTCTTAAAACCAGAAGGATTTGCTATTATTGTTGTTCCACAAACCTCAGCAATGCATGAAATACCAACGCATTATTATAATTTTACTCGCTACTGGGCAGAACGAGCGTTTCCAGAAGCAGGACTTTATATAAAACATTTTGTTCCAATGGGAGGAAGGTGGAGTACCCATGCATCACATATGTTTTATTTTTTTCTTGAATCATTTAGAGTGGGAACATATTCTTCACCAGAATACAAAAGAAATATTTTATTTTATCTGATGTTTCCGTTTATGTGTATCTACGCTCTTATTGGTATTGTTATCGGAGTCATTTTCTCCTTTGGAGATTTGACTGAAGATCCCAACAATCTCATTATTGTTGCTAGTAAATTAGATTGACAACATGACTATAATCATGCTATAATTTAAGACAGAGGTGAACCGTGAGACGATTTCTGGGAAGACTCTTCCAGGAGCCTCACAAGGTTTTCTGGAAGTTTCTGCAGTGTCTCTTCGTTTGGGGTAGGCCCAGAGCGAGAGGAAATCTGCTTGACGGCCAAATTATCTTGACCCAAGCTTTCTGTGATTTAGCTGGCGGTCGGATTAGCACAACAAACAAGGCTCTGGCAAGTTTTGTGGGTAAGCTTTGGCAAGAATCAAATCTGCCAGTTTATCCGCAGGGTGAAATGGCGACTGCAATGAGGGAGATTTGTGTACCAGTAATTGCTCAAACCAGACTTATTTCGGTTAACGAGGTGTTCAAGGAAGGTTATTTCGGTTCGTACGAAGTAGCTCTTGAACAGAAGCTCCTCTGCGACAAAATGGGTTGGACACGAATAGTTGTGGTGGCATACGTCTCACACATCTGGCGAGTTGTGTGGGTGTACAGGAAGCTGGGGTTTGAAGTTATTGTTCCAGGTAGATTACCAAAAGTAATTTTTGAGAAGGACCTGGTTCAATGGCGACATCGAAGGGCTATTACAGCCTACCCATATGAATTGTTTGCCCGTTTGTACTATCTTTACAAGGGTTACATCTAAGAGTCCCGCTGACTTAAGTCGGCGGGGCTCGTTTTTTATGTTAAAATATTGAAATAAGAAGCTGTAAAATTAATATGATTGAGAAGATTATTTCTTGGCTACAAACAAATAAAAAAGAAGTATGGATATTTCTATTATTTTTTTGTATAGCTTTAGTCTCGGTCTTATACAGCCTTACATTGCCTTTTACGATTCATGGTGATACGTATGTTACGCTTTTGGCCAACAAGGTTGCACTTGACCCAAATTACCCAGACAGGGAACTACTTCTTAACTTAGACTTTAAGCCATATCTCTACACAAACATCTTATCTTTTTTGCTAAAGTATTTTTCCTTATTTGCCCACAAATTTATTCTTCTTTTCTTCCTAGTATTAGGAACAGGCTATTTTGCTTATTTAGCACTTCGAATGCTCGGTTTTAGTCGTAGCATATCGGTCCTAACGGCTATAGTCGCTCTAATGCCGAGAGGTGGTATAACTGGGGGGATTTTTGGTGTTTTCGTCGCTGACGATGTTTTAGGTAACGCATTTGGCATCACTTTTATCTGGCTACTTTTGGCTTGGTTTATAAAAAGAAGATTTGAAAAGAAAAGTTTATGGCCAGTATTTTTTGTTTCAGGATTAGTTACATATATACATCCTGTAAGCGTTGTCTTTTTTACTGGTCTAATGTTTGTTATAGCGCTTATCTGGATAATAAAGGACAAAAATTATAAACAAGATATCAAAGATTTTTTCTACAGCATTGTTGCCTTTTGTTTATCAGCATCACTATTACTTACAAAAATATTATTTGTCACAAAAAGTGTTGCCAGTCCACCATCAGAATTATCAGTTTTCTCAGCAAGTGAATATGTTGACGCATTGATATACCGAGTTGGATGGGACTTCTTTCCCCAAAGTGCGGTATATGCGCTACCTTTCTTTATTATAAACCTTGTTTTTATTCTCGCACTAATTTATGTATGTTTTAGTTTATATAAAAAGACAATACAAAAGGGAAGCACGAATTATTTTGTCGCTCAGTTCAGCTTTATCATTATTGGGCTCTCAGTTTTTTTCTGGCTTTTCATACCAAATTTTGAATTATGGCTTGTTAAGAATTTTGATTTTCCTTTTATTGTTCAGCAATCAAGTAGGTTTTTTCAATACTATTATTTCGGTATATTCTTGTTATGGGCTGTAGCGATGACGTTGTTATTTGAGAAGATTAAAAAAAATAAAAAACTTTTTTACACAGGGTTTCTCATTATTGGTTTGTTTAGTTCAACTTTAGGATTTGAAGTTTTTCAATATATGGTTGGATACTATGGTTATCAGAAGGAGTACATTCCCAATTTTATCCAAAATGAAAAACTAGTTGATACTACGAAAATTTATCCTGTTATTTGCCAAGAGCTTAAGGATGCCGGAGTTACTAGAGAAACCTTAGTTATTTCTGTTGAGTTCCATCTTCGTTATTGGTGTGAAATAAAAATTTTCACTACTTTTGAGGAGGGTACAGTAGGGCTTATGGCTGGAAAAGAAGAACTGGTGAGATGAGATCGGAAGAGCACACGTCTGAACTCCAGTCACGAGTGGATATC
>CAYITW010000002.1:0-26127 GCA_964366395.1 uncultured Candidatus Saccharibacteria bacterium | reverse complement strand
TTTTGCTGTGCCCTCGCCTGCTCCAGCAAATGCTGAGGTGTTGCCAAGTTCAGCGGTTTTTCCATATTCAAACCAGTATTGAGTTGCATTTCTGTTTGGAGTAACTTCCCCATTTATATTTGCTGTAGTTCTTGAAATACCGTTTGCTGAAACTGTTTTTGTTGTTGGAGCACTTCCTACTGGTGGTGGAGTACCATCTGTGGTTCTAAATGTAAGCTGATTTCCAGCTACTCTTCCAAACTGATTTTCGGCTACTAACTTGAAGTAATATGTTGTGTTTTTTGCTAAATTTGTAATATAGCCTGGAGCTTGGATTGAAACAAAACCAGAGCCCATTGTTTGATTCGCTGTTTTATTCCCCAAGTTGGAATTTGTTCCATATTCATACCAATAACTAGTAAACGCTCCTTTTGGATTTACAGAGCCATTGACTATAGCTGTACTGTCAGATGGAGAAACTGATGTGCCTGTAACCGCTGTTGGTGCTGTTGCTTTAGGTGGAGTGATTACATTTGTATTATTATTGTTCTGCACTAAAGGTGGAGTGGTTGTTGCAGTGTCAGTAGTTCCTGCACTTTTTGACATTGAATACCAAATACCACCTCCCACTAATACCAATATGACTATCCCTCCAATTATATAATTTTGATTCATAAATTTAATTAATTACTGTTTATAAGCTTCATGTATTAAGCCGATGGAACAATAAAGATATTACAAAGCATATAAATATCCAGAGTTAAGAAATATGTTAGAATAATATACAAGATTAGGTAATTGAAAGATAAATACTAAGCAAAAAAGCCGGATTCCACCTCATACAAAGAAGCTTCCTGTTCTAAACAAGCTGGACACTCAGTAAACCGTACAGGAATTTCTTGTTCACGATCTGCCTCAAGATTTAATGGATTATCAAAGTGCCAGGAATGTTTGTAGTAAAAGGTATAACATTTTTTACACATTGTTAATTTTTTCGTACTATTGTCACTTAAAATCCTTTTCTTATGATTCATTACCCAATCCTGTGCATTTAGTTTTATTTTTTTTAACATATATTTTTTTGGTCATACGATAACCTGTGCAACTGAGCAGTAGTCGCATGACCACCACTGCTCGCTTACAGCAGTTGTTAATAATTATTTAATCAGATATTTAATCTAATCTTAATAAATTTTATTATTTAAAAAATAATAAGTCAACAAAATAAACACGAAATGTATGCATAACGTGTTCATAAACTGTTAACAACTTTAACTAAAATTTAACCCTTACTTAGCCTTTTTTTTATTGGTAAGAGAACACTGAAGATAGTACCTTTTTTATTTTTAAGACTTCTTACACTAACCTCACCTCCATGCACTTCCGCAATCCATTTTACAATAGCCAACCCCAAACCTATGCTATTCCCACCTGAGCTATGATACTTGTCTGCTCTATAGAATCTTTCAAATATATGAGGTAAATCTTCTTGTGAAATCCCTATTCCGTTGTCAGTTACACTTATCGTCAGAGTTCCGTTTGTCTCTGCAGCATCAATTAAGGTGTGCCCGTTTTTATGACCATAAATAATAGAATTCTTCACAAGATTAACTAACATTTTTTCTAAATACACCTTATCCCCCCAAATATTGAGGTTAGGTATTTTTTTTGCTGTTATGAAAATATTTTTCTTATGAGCAAGAGCCTTACATCGTTCCACAACTACAAAAATTAGGTCTTTCAAATTTACCTTATCATAAACAATTCTGTTTTTTAATTCCCAAGCTTTAGAAGTAATGAGAGACAAATCTGAAAGAATACTGGAAAGATGTTTTATCTCATAATTGATAGCTATGAAAGCAGATTGTGATGATTTTAAGTTTTTTCCTTTACTTCTCATTGCTAAATCCACATTCCCTTTTATTATTGCAAGAGGTGTACGAAGTTCGTGAGTTGCATCAGCAATTGATTCTACTTTTGACCTTTCTTCATCAAGAAGTCTCTTTGTCTCCTTTATAAGATCGAGTCTCTTGCGTTCAGTAATGTCTCTTATGTTACATTGGATAACAAGTGTGTCACCTGCCATATAAGAATTACTTACGAACTCAACCTCAACAGAACGTCCGTCTTTTGTTTCTAGGGGTAAGTTTTCGTAACGTAAATGACCTTGTGTTTGTAAAACCTTGAAAGCATCCTTTGATGCCTTCATATTTTTAAAAGCTCCAACCTCCCACAATTTTTTATTTAAGAATTCATTTTTAGAATAACCAAGCAATTTTTCCAAAAAAGGATTCACATCAGTAATTTGACCAATTTCTGAATTAAGTATCAGTATTCCGTCGTGCGCAGTCTCAAAAAGCCGGCGATATCTCACCTCTGACTCTTTTAGCTTTATTTCTATCTTATTTTCTGACTTTTTCTTCATTCTTTTTCAATATGTCCAACAAACTCTATGCCGTTGAAGCAGAACTATTCTTTCAAAACAAAACCAACTCCTCTTACTGTGTGAATCAAGTGTTTCTTTCTACCTTTGTCTACTTTAGTTCGCAAATAATTTATATGAACGTTTAGTTCATTGTGTGTTTCCATGAATTCTGGCCCCCAAGCACGGTCAATGAGTCTCCTTCTACTTATCGCCTCGCCATGGTTAGAAAGGAGTATATCCAAAAGTTTGTACTCTTTCGGTGTAAGAGAGATGGCCTTCCCTGCACGAGTAACTTCATGTTTCTTTTTGTCCATAATAAGGTCTCCTATCTTACGAATATCTGAATCCGTAGTTTTTCTACGACGTAAAACAGCATGGATCCTAGCAAATAGTTCATCAATACCAAATGGTTTTATAAGATAATCATCAGCTCCGACGTTTAGACCAGCTACTCTATCTTCTACAGTGCCTCGAGCCGTAAGCATAATTATTGGCGTATGGATACCTTTTTTACGGAGCTCTCTACAAACTTCCATTCCGTCTTTTTTGGGCAACATGATATCAAGAATAATCATACTGTAAGCATTCTTCAGTGCTTTTTTCAAGCCCTCCTCCCCATCAAAAGCAATATCAATAGAATAGCGTTCGCTTTTTAATGCGCGCTTCAATATGTTTGATAGTTTTTTCTCGTCCTCAATTATTAGTATTGCCATAAGATGTATTTATACCTCATCTCTCTTGTATTTGCAAGGAAAATATTAAGTAAACATTAATATAGTGCTAAACCGATATTGAGTATCAAGTAATAAATCACATAAATTATGTTAAAATAAAATTAAAGATAAAAACCACCGATGCAACTCGATGGTTTTTATGTGGAGTATTTCTTATCTAACTAGTTTAATGTGCGGAAGATTGCTTGTGAAGTAACGGTTTCATTATTAGAACCGTCTCTTACATATACCACATAGTAGTAGTTAGTGTTTGACTGAAGTCCTGTCAAAGTAGCTGAATGTGATGAACGTAAGTCAGTGTGAACTAACATACTTGAACCACCTATAGTAACTCCTGTCCCTGGTCCAGCTTCAAGCATAGAAAGTGGAGAAGTACTGTAATAGATTATTGCTGCTGCATTTTCGTTTGTATTCCAATTAAGTGTAGCTCCAGTACTTGTAGTCGTAATATTTAATGAGTTCAACATTGGTGAAGATTTATCAGAACCAAAGTTACCACCCATTTGAGCATTTATTGCGGACATAGTTATTGGACCAACACGTCCTACAGTCGCAATACCGTTTCTTGCTTGAAAGTTAGAAACTGCAGATTGAGTGAGTGTTCCAAAATAACCAGTGACTAATCCTTGTGGGTAGATTGTATTATCTTGAGCTAAAAACGTTTGTAAATCAGAAACATCATTTCCTCTCATTCCTAACTCTAGCTGTCTATATAATGTTGCGGCACTGGCTGTGTAAGCAAGACCGAACATAAATATTGAAGCTATACCTAGAATAGAGAGGGTAACTGCTCGACTTCTAGATGTTACACTTGAAAACCTTGCATTTTTTATAGTTGTCATATATTTTTTATTTTAACGATTAATGGTCATACGACCACTGCTCGGCTTCGCACGGTTGTTAATACTTATTTTGGTTGATATAATAGTCGACCAACTATTTATCTAGCCTCACTATTTATGCCGTAGGACTAAGAAGCCTATTACAGACTCTATTATGAATTCTCTTGGAGTTTGTTAATTTCTTGCTCTAGTTTTTTAATATGCGTCTCTAGTTTTGCTGTTCGTTCTGAAAGTTTAGCTTCGAATTGGTTGGAGTGGCGTGCCAACATCTCAGCGACACCAACCATTTCTGTAATATCTTCCATAGCTAAAAGAATAATGGGAAAAAGAGCTTCTGAACCGAAACCTTTTCCGTAGATTCGACGAGCATTTAGAATCATCACTTTCTTTCCAATTTGTGGAAAATCGTGACTTACTTCAAATCCTTTGAAAAAAGTATTCTGTGGCAAAATATCTTCAAGTAGTTTTTGTAGCGGAGGAATATCCCACTGTCTATTTCCAAGTTCATAGACTACCCTACCTTCAGTATCCTTTGGCTCAACTTGAAATGTTTTATAAAAAGGTAGATTGGCAACCATAACTCGAAGGTCCTTATCCAGAATTAAAACTGGTTCGTGAACTACATCCACTACTGTTTTTATATATGTCCAACTTTCATCCCATATTCGTGTAAAAAAATCATCACTGGGCTGTGGAAAAACTTCTACTGTCTTTGTTTTAGTTGTTTTCATATCTACAATGCCGTAAGTGTTGTTAAACCATTTCAAGTAAATACCCTTAAATTACCTATGTTAAATTTGAATTAAGTTTATAAGTGTGTTATAGCACAAATTTAACTTGTTTTTAATGTTGTACAGATATACAATATAAGTCGCTTACATATCTAACAAGAGTTGGCCCAATGTAATACAGATGTAACGAAGCAGGACGGATCCTGCGTAAACAAGTGTGTAGAAATATTAATAATATCTTCGTTGTCACCGGCTAGTGTAATGCTGATGTAATATAAAAAATAATTTAACATATGACACTTAAACAAGAAAGAAAACTTGAAATGGAACTTTCATTAGCCCACAGCAACTACAAGGAGGGTCTTAATTCCTACGCTTTTTTCAAGGTCCACGACCGAACTACAAGTGAAGATTTAATTCAAGATACTTTTTTGAAGACTTGGAAATACTTAGTTAAAGGAGGAAAAATCGAAACGATGAAAGCCTTTCTTTATCATGTGCTTAGTGACCTTATTATTGATGAATATAGGAAACGTAAAACTACATCTCTTGATTGCCTTATCGAAAAAGGCTTTGAGCCAAGTAGGGATGACTCGGATAGACTTTTTAACACCTTAGATGGTAAGTCAGCCTCTAAATTGATTGAACAACTGCCACAAACCTATCAAAAAGTAATGCGAATGAAATATGTTCAGGATTTGTCACTCAAAGAAATGTCCCTTATCACAGGACAATCAAGAAATAGTGTAGCGGTGAAAGCACATCGGGGTCTAGAAAAGCTCAAACTTTTGTATAACCAATCTTAGTTAAAATAAAGACCCGCTTTAGCGGGTCTTTATTTTATATTTTACTTAATATCTAGATTGATTTGGTCTCAAACGAACTCTCCCCTCCCAAAATTACATTGCCAGAAGCATCCACACTTCCCACGACGTAGAAATACTTGGTGCTTGTGGCTAAACCTGAAACACTTAGGTTGTGGAAGTAAGATAATCCTGCGTCTATTGCAGAAGGGGTTACAGTGGTGTTTACCGCACTTGTAGTACTAACCCAGACTTTTGCATTTGTTGGCTCACTTGTTACCCATATAACATTTGCGGAAGAAGTCCCGACTCTGAAAGTGCCTGAAAACAGAATCCTTGGTAAGTTATTCTCTGCTTCAGGAATTTTTTTAGTTTTGAAGTGAGACATTTTTAACTCTTTGACATTACCACTTGCATCAGTAGAACCTACTATGTAGTAATAAATTGTACCTGGCACAAGCCCTGATAGAACGACTTTATGACTCAGATCAAGAGAGGCGCCTTCCATCACTTTTGTGCTGGATGCAACCAAATTTTTATCAGTGCTAAACTTAACGTATCCAGTAGCTCCGACATTTGTCTTCCAAAGAATGTTTGCAGTGGAAGTAGCTGTCAGAGCGTGTTCACCCGTTATTTTTAACTGATTCTCTATTTTAGCTTCTTTTCTAAGAAAATTTTTAAACCATCCCCAAAATTGTTTGTCCTTTTTTACTTCTAGATTATTTTTGGAATCTGAATTCCCGCGACGATTATTGTCTCCATCATCTCTATCGTTTGAGTTTATGTTAGCAGAGGATTTGGTTGAAACGTCTATTCGAAGGTCATCATTTTTTATTTTTTCCTTAAGCAGAGCTTTGAGCTCGCTGTTAACTTTGACATCAGAATCCCCATTTAGATTAATGCCCAAAGCAAAAGTATCAGTTGGTAAGACTATCAAGGTTGCTAGAAACAACGCTGTTATTGCAATTTTATTATTTATTATCATATTTGTTATTTAATGTTATAAACCCTCACACATAGGGAGACGAGTGACTTTACTTAACATTACAGCAAAAAATAATCTTTTTTTGTTATACTCTATTATTATGAGAATTTTCCAGATTACAACACACTTGTCTGAAATATTGGAAAAATCAGCCAAAGAACCTGTGGTCATTTTTAAATACTCAAACGAGTGTGGGAGTAGTGAACGTTTAAAAGTGAAATTCCAAGATAAAATTCTTGAAAAAACCTTAAAGTTCCCTATTTATCTTGTCACCGTTCAAATTCAAAAAGTCTTATCCAATAAAATAGAGGAGTGGTTTAGTATTAAACATGAATCCCCACAAGTGCTCGTGATTGACAAAGGAAAGGTAACGTATACCGCACATCACGATGCAATAGATATAGAAATGCTATAATAGCCAAATGTTAAGTCATTTGTACAAAAAATCAACAAGAGAAATGGTTCTAATTATCACTTCAGTCGTGTTTATTTTAGCGTCTGTCGGATTTAATGGATATGTATTCTGGTTAATAAGAAGTGAGAATTTAGCCTTAAAAAACGAAGTTGCCGAGCTTGAGAATTTTGCGGGTGTTGTAAAAGTAAATTTAAACAAGACGAGAATAGAAAAAGCTGTTGCGGAAGAAGCCTTACAAAACGAGAAACAAATAAATATCTCTTTCCAAGACCAAATACAAGGACTTGCTGGAACTGTGGGAGTTTTAGAAAAACTTAGTAAAACAGATACCGAACTTCTGAAAAAATACTCCAAAGTGTATTTTTTAAATGAAAATTACATACCTCCAAAACTAGTAAACATTGAAGATAAATATGTATTTGAAAAGGGTAAAACTCTGGAGGTTCACGAAAATATATACTCGAAACTTAAGACTATGCTAGACGATGCTGAGAGAGAAGGGGTGCAAATTAAAGTTGCTTCTGCTTATAGGTCTTTTGGAACACAAGCATCACTGAAGTCCACTTATAGTGTTACTTATGGAGCGGGAACAGCCAACAAATTTTCTGCTGATCAAGGTTACTCCGAACATCAACTGGGAACAACTTTAGACTTCACTAACGAAAAAATCGGAGCCGGACTCGCTGGATTCGATAAATCGGAAGCCTACATGTGGCTTTTGGGCAATGCCTACAAATATGGCTTTGTTATGTCGTATCCAAAAGAGAACACTTATTACATATTTGAACCATGGCATTGGAGGTTTGTTGGGGTAGCTCTCTCAATCAAACTTCATAATGAAAACACCTTCTTTTATGCTTTGGACCAGAGAGATATAAATCAATTTTTAGCCAATATTTTTGACTAACAAAAAAGCCCTGAGCTTGAGACTCTGGGCCATTTTGCTAAATGTATAAATATACTACATTGAGCCACCTCCAGGATTGCAATTCTTACAGTTGTCTTTGTGAGTAAACACCTCATATAGTGCAGCCAAACCGACTACTATGTATATAATCTGAGCAATAGAATCGCCCAACATATCGACTACGTTATACCCCAACTCATGAAGACCCCAATTTAGACCTCCTATAATAAGAAGAATAAATGTGATTTTGTGTAATGATTTCATAGATAAATGCTTATTTTCGTTAATTTTAATAAACAGCTTACACCCTAATTATACTTCTTTTGTAATACAAATTGCACTTCCACCTGTGTATTACTTTTACTGGCTTTGGTTGGTATTTTTGTTCAACTCACTATTTTTATTATGTTGGTCAAAAATAACTTTACGTACTCTTTCTGGGTTTCTCACTGTTGCCATGGAAAAGTCGTAGTTATCCTCACTAGCTGTCTGAACTTTTATGTTGCCGAAATTTAAAAAAGTGGCGATAAAACCCTTTACCTCGATAGTCACATCCTGAATTTTATCAAAACGCAGATTTGAAATTCCCCTGTTGAAAATATGCCTCTGGTCAATAGCTACAATGCGCTTTTCTGTAACATACCAAACATCTAAATAATACTTTGTCCAATCTATAAAAAACGAAATCCAAAGAACCAAAAGCCATAATGTGTATAGAAACAAGAAAAATGCAGATGAATTTCCTGGTATGGATATGTTAGAGATAAGTTGTGGAGCTAGAAATTCTATAAGAGTAAAAAACATAAATGGTATAAATGCGCAGAAAAAAAGACCTATAGCATGCACAAAAAATATAAACCAGTGTCTCCGCACTTCTAGAATTACATGCTCGTCTGGGTCAAGATTTAGTGCTTTGTAAGACATATTTTAAAAATAATAAATAGATAAACTGGCAACCATAAACAAAACAAGTGAAACAAGTATAAAAAGCGTTTCTCCCACCAATATCCCTGCACTTCTCATCCCATAAGCCGACCAGTGATACATCAATACTACTGTAATAATAAAATAAACAACTAAAAATAAAAACAAAACAATAGTAAGGATAGCTGGATTAATAATGAGAGCCAAAGAAACTGTCGGGAAAGAGAGTGCCCCGGCACCAAAAGGAGAATATGATATGTCGTTTGGCATGTTTAAATTATATCAGAAAAAACACTAGAGTTTTTTATATATCCACACTTCCTGAAACCTCCTCCTTTTTCCAAAATTTTCTCACATACTTGTTAGCTACTATGTATAAAACAACCAAAACAGCCAAAAAACCAAGTGTAAGAGAGAAGAAACCTAAATAACCGTCAATTTTTTGGTAGTAGTTTCCAGCATAATAGCCAATAGCCATAAGTGCTAGCGTTTTTGGTAATGCACTAAGGAAATTATATAGAGCGAACTCAAAAAAATTTACCTTGGCTATGCCAGCAGAAAGGTGCGCCATCCACCCTATTCCGTGAGACAGCTTTGCAATAAAAATAGTTTTTACTTTGTGTTTTTTAAAATGGTTCTCTAGAAACTGCTCACTTTTTTCATCATAACCCCAAAGTTTTGTATATTTCTTAATCCAAATCCAGGTTCGCCAATATCTACCGACAAGATAATAAAGAGAACAGCCGACTAAATCAGCCATAATAAGAGTTATGTAACTTATTAGAAAACTTAGATACCCTAAGTGTGCTAAAAACCCTGATATAACTGTAATAATAGGACCTTCAATAATAGCCGTCGGAAAAATTAAAACATAACGATATTGCTCAAGTAGATATAAAAAGTCAGTTGAAGACATTAGGTTATTTTAACACAAAATTGACAAAAATTTTTTAAAATGTAAATTTACCTATGGAGGGCACTGTGATATTGGTATTTAAGGGTTATAATCAACTTCCAGAAAAGCAAAGATTGGGACTACTCGCCATGACTGTGTGTATGGTCAAGGGAGAATCAGACGAGTCTGACTTTTGTTTGACTGTAGAAGTCCAAAGATACTCTGGTTTAGGCTGGACAGAGCTTCATGATACTTGTCGAGAATTATCGGGATTGGGTTTAATTGAGGTTGAACCACCTAATGCTAAAACCCATCATTACAGACTGAAATTTACGGGGCGAGCAAGATCCCTGCAACTCCTAGTAACAACCGAGACTGTTGTGAAAATCCGTTCTAGAGAGATGCCTGATTAGGTTCTAAAGCCGTTTGGGTTAATCCGAACGGCTTTTCGTTTGTTTGACTAAATATCCAAAATTTGCTTTAATAAACACAACCTAAGCGGCGTAAGCCGCTTTTGCAATCGCTCAGAGAATTTTTGGCTAAGGTCGCGTATAAAATTTAAAAATAGATTGGAGGCGTACAGTAGTACGGTGACAATCATTTTTAAATTTTAGACGATGAGATTAGACAAAAAGACCTGAGCCAACAATATGGAAATCAGGAATATAGCAATAATAGCCCACGTGGACCACGGCAAAACCACCCTGACCGATGCTCTCATGAGACAGACCGGCATGGTAACCACCGAAGGTGTGACCATGGACTCAAACGCCCTAGAACTAGAGCGTGGCATTACCATATACGCCAAAAATACATCTATTTATTACCCCTCCAAAGAATCTGGCCGAGAAGTAACAAAAATCAACATCGTGGACACTCCCGGTCACGCCGACTTCGGTTCTGAAGTGGAACGAGTTCTTCGTTCTATTGATACTGTTTTACTACTAGTAGATGCTCAGGAAGGACCGATGCCTCAAACTAGATTTGTGCTGAAAAAATCCCTTGAACTGGGACTGAAACCGATCGTTATAATAAATAAAATAGATAAGCCTGCAGCCCGCCCAGATGAAGTTCACGAAATGGTTTTGGAGCTTTTTCTCGAACTTGGCGCAAATGACGAGCAGCTCGACTTTACTACCGTTTACGCTATTGGTCGAGAAGGAATTGCAAAAATGAAACTGACCGATGAAAGCCGTGACCTTACTCCTCTTTTAGAAACAATTTTAGAAAAAGTTCCGCCAGCAAAAGCGGATTCAACTCTACCAGCGAGAATGCAGTCATTTAATCTCGCCTATGATAATTTTTTAGGCAGACTCGCTGTTTGTAGAGTTTACGAGGGTAAAGTAAAAGTTGGTGATCCTATTTTTCTTAAACAAAGAGATGGTAAAACTATCCCTGGAAAACTTACAAAGATTTTCAGTTTTGAAGGAACAAAGCGAGTTGAGATCGAAGAAGCGGTTGCTGGAAATATTGTTATGATTGCTGGTCTCCCAGATGTATACATCGGAGAAACTATTTGTAGTGATGAAAGTGCTGAACTCCTTCCTTCCATTAATATTGATGAACCAACAATTTCTCTAAACTTTCTAGTCAACGACTCCCCTTTTGCAGGACGAGAGGGAAAGTTTGTAACCGGAAGACAAATTCGAGACAGATTAGAAAAAGAACTCGAAGTAAACGTTGGACTAAAAATTGACTGGAATAACAACGAGTATTTTACTGTCTACGGTAGAGGTGAGCTCCATATCGCAATTCTCTGTGAAAACATGCGTCGTGAAGGATATGAGATGCAGGTGTCACAACCTCAAGTTATTATCAAAGAAAAAGATGGAGTTAAAACTGAACCTTTTGAAGAAGTGACTATCGATGTCTCTGACGAACTAGCTAGCTCCATCATCGCAAGATTGACAGAAAGAAAAGGGTTACTTATGAATGTGAAACAAGCACACGGGCACCAAAGACTTATCTTTGAGATTCCAACTCGAGGACTTTTGGGTTATCGCGGACAATTTATTATAGATACAAAAGGCAACGGTATTCTTTCTTCTCGTTTTATAGAGTTCAGAGAACATGTTGGTGATATAAAAAGAACAAGCTACGGCTCAATGGTTTCAATGACAGCTGGAAAAGTTTTGGCTTTTGCTTTGGACAACCTACAACAAAGAGGGACTCTTTATGTTGACCCAGGAGTTGAGGTCTACGAAGGTATGGTTATTGGAAATGTTTCCAAAGGTGAAGACTTGTCTGTAAATCCAACCAAAGGTAAACAGCTTACAAACATGCGTGCTTCTGGTTCAGATGGCACAGTCTATCTTGCAGCAACCCTTAAACTTGATATAGAAAAAGCTATGGAAATAATGAATGGTGATGAGTTTATTGAGATAACCCCAAAGTCCGTCCGCTTACGAAAGAAAATTATAAAGAAATAAAAGAAGGTCTCGACGAAATGCCGAGACCTTTTTCAAACACGTGAACTGTGATTACCTGCGCATTCCTCCCTGTTGGCGTCCGTGACTTTGACACCGGTTGGGTGGGATGAATCGCTTCGGAGGCACAATGAGGTTTAGAAGGCGTAGGGCTCTTCCCTTACGCTTCTTCCTGTAATTGAGAGCGTTAACCAGTCTCCTAAGGAGGGATCGCCGGACCGTGCTAGCTTGGCCATTCTCGACCAATAACACATCTGACGGAGAACCCTTAGCAAGACTAGCCAACACTTCAGGAGTCATCTGTGCCCCCTGACGTTGCCTACGAGCCATCATCCCAAAACTGAACTCTACGCGACTTCCCGAACCTGCCATAGCCCTCCAATACAAAGTGGAACTCCACTTCCTCTAATATTTAATCATTTAAATAAAATCAATGCAAATAGTTGCTAGTTACTAAAGAATAAAGCCTCCAACCTTAGTTCTCTTGATATGAAAGGTTGTAGCTGTTGTTCCAAAAGTTTTGGCAAGATCGTTGACAAACTGCCGGACGTAAAAACCACTTGAAACTTTTGCTTCTATTTTATCAATAGTAAATTCTATATTTAGGTTTTCATTCAAAACCTTCCTCCATTCATTCAATATTTCTTTTTGCCTAAAATCTCCAGAAACTTTTGATATTTTTTCTTCAACATCTTTCAAAAGCTCAGAACCAGAAATATTTCTTCTTTCTAAGAAGTTAATCTCAAAAACTAGAACTTCGTGACTTGGAATATCAACCTCCCCAATCCTCCCTTCTCTTGCCCACTGAAATAGGGATTTACCTGAAACCGGCTTTGAAGAATATGCGGGATACTTTTGTTCAAACTTCCCAACTGAATTTTTTAAGTATTCTTCTATTTTTTTTCTTTCCACTTTTAACTTTTCACTTTTAACTACCAGACCGAGTAGGTCGAGCGTATCAGTCTCAACTCCCCACAATACTTCAAATTCGTATGTTTTTGGCAAATCTTGGTACTTGCCTTTATCCTTTATTTCATCGCCTGAAAGCACAATAAGTAATCCCTCTGCCATTGGGTCGAGCCTACCTGCATAAGTCATTGATTCATTTATATACTCAGGATTGTCTTTTTTGAACCTTGTGATAGTTTCAAGTGGAGTCTCCCCTAAGTATTTATATAGCAAATTCAAGCCACTATTTTTTTTCATATATTCTGATAGAATAACTCATATGTCCGACAAATCAAAACAAACTATTAAAGTTAGCACAGAACCTTACAAAGGCGTGCGAGATTTTTACCCAGAAGACATGCTGGTACAAAACTATATTTTTGATACCTGGAAAAAAGTATCACATGATTTTAACTACGAGGAATACAATGCTTCTCCTTTAGAGCCAGTCGAGCTTTATCGAAACAAAACTAGTGAGGAAATAGTGAATGAACAAACTTTTGCATTCACAGATCGTGGAGGACGCGAAGTTGTACTCCGCCCTGAAATGACGCCTACTTTGGCTCGGATGGTGGCAGGACGCCGTAAATCCCTCAAATTCCCTCTCCGTTGGTTTTCTATTCCAAATGTATTTCGGTACGAAAAACCCCAGCGAGGACGAAAACGTGAACACTATCAATACAATTGCGACCTTATGGGAATTGGCGGAATTGAAGCTGAAGTAGAGTGTATTTCTATAATATATGCCATTATGAAATCTTTTGGTGCAAAAGATGAAGACTTTCTAATAAAAGTAAATGATAGGGTTTTATTAAATGAAAAGTTTGGAAGCAAGGAACTAATCCGTCTACTCGACCGTAAAAATAAAATGTCATCAGAAGAATTCCAAACGGAATGGAAAAAAATATCGGGAAAAGATTTTGACCCTAACATCGAACCAAACGAAAATTTAAAAAATTTAATTCAAAAACTTAATGAAAAAGGTATCTCCAATGTCGAATTTGAACCGACTATAACAAGAGGTTTTGACTACTATACAGGAATTGTATTTGAAGTATTTGATACACACAAAGACAACAATCGCTCCCTTTTTGGCGGTGGCAGATATGACAACCTCCTTGAAATGTTTGGAGTTGAACCTGTTCCAACTGTTGGATTCGCTATGGGAGATATCACACTTCGTGATTTTCTGGAAACGCATAATCTACCTCTTGGTAAAAAATAGCATGCGCAAGGTAGTCTTTGATATTGAAACAAAAAATATATTTCAAGATGTGGGGTCCAACAACTCTGTGGATTTAGATATTTCCGTTGTTGGTCTCTATGACTACGAGACAAATAAATTTGAAAGTTTTGTAGAAGAAGAATTTGAAAAAATGTGGCCGTACTTTGAAAAAGCAGAAACTTTAATAACCTTCAACGGTAACTCTTTTGACATACCTCTTCTAAATAAATACTTTCTAAAATCAAATCGTCGAGATATAAGTAAGATCTACTCTCTGGATATTTTTAAAGAAGTAAAAAACACATCTGGTAGATGGCTGAAGCTTGATAAAATTGCCGAGGGTACTTTTGGCATAAACAAAATCGGTAACGGGTTGGAAGCTGTCACTTGGTGGAGAAATGGCGAAGTAGATAAAGTGCGGAAATACTGCCTAGAAGATGTAAAAATCACAAAAGATGTTTATGAGTATGCAATGAAAAATAAAAAACTAATGTTTAAAGAGGGTCAGTTTACTAAAGAAATAAAACTGGAAACCAAGCATTGGGAGCCCGTATCAGAAATTAAAACTAAATCCCTATTTTAGTTTAATTTAAACCTCTTTCACATTCGCTCTCGCTCGGTCGCTCAACTAAATGTATTTTGGATTATAAAAAAACCGGCTAGCAAGGTTTCCCTTGCCAGCCGATGTCTGTTGTCCGCCTGTTAGGCAGTTGCCCGTTGCCTGTCCGAAATCACGCGATTCCGAACGACGGTGCCGGAGCTGGTGGCCGCGACCACCATCCGGGTGAGCTCCGCCTGCGCCGAGATTGCCTTGCGAACACGCTCCCGCCGTTCGTTCTCCGTGTCAACGGCCACGAACGCCTCGGCGAGCTCGTTGTACGCCTTGACCCGAAGGTCGAAGCAGGCTCCCTTCTCCTTCGTGACGGCGTCACGCAGACCCTGGCCCATCGACTCGAGCCTCGCGATGAGGTCAAGGTCGAATCCCGCCGCACGCCGCTTCTCGAGAGCCGTGCTGAAGCGGGACGCCCGCTCCACCTTCTCACCCATCATGCCGTCAACGACAGCATTGTGAATGAAGGCTCCGAACATCGCCCGTCCGGCTTTCAGTGCGTCGATGCCGATTCTCGCGGCATCATCCACCTTTCCGGCTTGGACCGCTTCGTCCATCAGGCGCAGGGTTCCGACGACCCGTGAGTTGAGGGTGAACTCCTTCACCTCTCCCACAACCTTCAGCAGGTACGCAACCTGCTTTTGGATCGCCTCGATCGTTGCTTTGCTCTTCTTGGCCATGTCTTACTACCCCCACTCAAAAAACGAGTTAACGACCAACCCAGAGCGTCATGCTCTGATTGGGCTTTCTGTCTATAAGTATAGCACACTAGATTTATAAAGTCAAGTACTTTTGGATTTAAATTTTAAAATACTAAGAATATGGCTATACTTAGCCCTATTCTGTACCAGATGAACAGATTTAAATTATGATTTTTAAGGTATTTTATGAGAAATCTAATTGCGATAAGTCCTGTTATGAAGGCGGTTAGTGAACCGAGAAAGAGCGATAGTCCTAAATCAGTTGTCAGTAATTCCTGTCTTACTTCGAAAAGTTTTTTTAAACCAGTGCCCAAAAGTATCGGTATGGATAAAAGAAAACTAAACTTAATTGCTTCTTCTTTTGTTAGACCCAAAATATATCCTCCAGAAATTGTTGCCCCGGAACGGGAGATACCTGGTACCAACGCAAGACATTGAAAAAATCCAATGGCAATTCCCCTACCAAGTGATAAAGGTTTGTTCTGCTTTGAAATCTTTTGGGCAATCCAAAAAAGAATACTGCCGAGTATTAGAGTCAAAGCAACCAAATCTACATTTCGAAAAATTGTCTCCATCCTACTTTCAAGAAGAATTCCAAAAATAACAGCCGGAACTGTCCCGATAATAATTGAATATAAAAGTATCTTATCTTTACTTTCGGTTGGTTTGTTTGTGACTAAACCAAAAAAAGAATAACTGAGAGACAAAATGTCTTTCCAAAAATATACCAGCACAGCAAGTGCCGTCGCCAGTTGGAGAACGGCATCAAAAGAAAGTCCACTGAGATTATTTTGCCCCAGTAATTCCCTAGCGATGATTAGATGTCCAGAAGATGAAATTGGTATAAACTCTGTCGCTCCTTGAACAAAACCAAGAATAATTGCGATAAAATAATCCATATAGTACAATAGTAACAAATAATTAATAAAACAAATATGATTGAAAAACTGTCTGTACCTATAGCTATCGTAGTCGCCGGAGTACTCATTGCTGGAGCTTTGTATTTTTCAAGTATAAGATCTCCCAAACAAGTTTTAACAACACCTATAATAAATAACGAAAGTGCTAGTTTTATGAGACCGGTGTCAACGAACGACCATATCATAGGCAACCCAAAAGCAAATGTTGTTATAGTTGAATATTCAGATACAGAGTGTCCTTTCTGTAAGCAATTCCACACAACCTTGAAACGGGTAATGGCTGAGTATGGAAAAGACGGTAAGGTTGCTTGGGTCTATAGACATTTCCCTATTGATAGCCTCCACCCAAAAGCCCGTAAGGAAGCAGAAGCCACTGAGTGTGCAAACGAACTCGGAGGGAACGAAAAATTCTGGGAATACATAAATCTGCTTTATGAGGTTACTCCAGCTAACAATGGCTTAGACCCTGCAGAATTACCCAAGATAGCGAAAACGGTTGGTCTTGACGTTAAAGCTTTCAATACTTGTTTGTCTAGTGGAAAATATAAAGACAAGGTTGAAGCAGATTACCAGAATGCTGTAAAATCAGGAGGAAAAGGTACTCCACATTCAATACTTGTTTCTAAGGATGGTCTACAAACTGTGGTGCAAGGAGCACAACCATACGATGCCTTGAAACTAACGATAGATGCTCTACTTGAGTAGTCTTCTATACCCACAATACCGACACTGCAAATCACCACAATACTCAGTGGTGATTTTTCTACTCCAAACACTGTCTATTAATAACCCAATCTCTTCATATACTCTTTTTATGTCAGCATCTGAAACTTCTATGGTAACTGTGGGACACCTTCCCTTGTCGTCTGGAGAAACGAAAACTAGTGAAGTGTTTATTTTTTTTGTTCGTAAAATCGAACTTCCTGCCAAAAGCATCTTGTAAAAAACAATTTGTCGAAAGTAATTACCGTCTTCATTTTTAGTTTCTCCTTTGATCGCTTGCACAGACATTCCTTGCTTAGTTTTATAGTCAAAAACAGAAATAGTGTCACCGTTATCAATCACTGTATCTAGTTTACCGTGAATATTTATAACTAATTTTTTTGAATCATATTTAGTATCAAAAGGCATCTCAAACCATCTCTCTGTTGAAACTTGGCCTGATAAAGCAAAGTGTGGTTCTAGAGCAGAAGCTGTGGCAAAAACATCGTCAAAAAGTTCTTTCTTCAAATGCTCTTTATCGGAAGAAGAAAGAAGTGATTTGTTTAAATACTCTGTCACAGTATCCACAATAATTTCCTCAATCTTATCTACGGTATTTCCTTTTTCTGCCCATACTCTAGATATAGCTTCGTGCATAGCACTACCCTTTTCAGAAGATAAAGACGGAGCTTGAGGCATCTTCAAAACACTTTCGTACAAAAACTTATTTGGACACTGTAAAAAATGGTTTAGGGCGGTCACAGACAAACCAGTGCTAAGTAAAACTTTCTTAGCCTCATTTACTATAAGCTCTTCCGTTTCACTTTCCAAGACATCGTTCTTTTTTAAATTTTCTAAAGAAACATTGGTACGAGGAAAATTGGTCTTTAGAACCTTTTTATCTCCGAGCTCATTTACAAACCGTAGAGGAGTGAGTGTCTTCCCGTCTGATTCTTCTCCTGAATATAAAACCACCGCATGATTACGAGCTCTGGTTATTGCCACATAAAACAACCTCCTCATATCTCTAATATCGTGATTACCTGATTTATTCTGCGGCAAAACAAAAGATGACCCTCTAGCTTTGTTAATCCAAGTTTCTTCATTAGCATAAGGCACAAAAACATAATCAAATTCCAAACCTTTTGACCCGTGGGCTGTCATCGCCTTAACTGGGAAATCTGGGGCTCCCACAGATACTTTTACTGTTTTTGACTCTGCTGACTGTTTATATTTAAGCATCGTTTCCATAAGGATAGTGGGGTTTGTTATATTTCCATCACGAGCCAAGGACTCAGCCAAAGTGACAATCCCTTTCCAAACATGAACAAAAGATGGGTCTTTTACGACTAGACTTACAAAACCAGATTCTTCTGCACAATGGATAATCCCCCCTACAGCACCGTCGTGAAGTAGTCGAGTTTTAATACTTTTAATAGCAGGTAGGGCTTCCTCTAGAGTCGGTAGTTTTCCACTTCGAAGTGCACGTATTATTTCTACTGAATCCTGAAAAGATACTCCCCACATGCCGACTACTAAAGTTTTAGCCAAAAAATCAAAGCGGGATGGGTCAATTAAATATTCAACCAAATCAAAAAATGCTACCCCTATCGGGTGATGAAAAATATCCAAACTTCTTTCAGAAGAAACGGGGATATTGTTTGACTCTAAAAGTCGGAGGACTCGCTCAAGTTCTCTGTTTCTTCTTGTGATTATGGCGACTGTGGCGTCAGGTTCTTTTTTGATAATATTGCGTAAATTATCCACTAGATATTTCTCGATTGCTGGGGTATTTTCTCCAACAATAATGTCCAATGGCTGTTCCTTTTTTCCCCTACCAGATACTAGTTTTATTCTTAAATCTAGATACTCTCCTTCGCTGTAGTTATTCTCTATCATGGTAAAGCTAGCATCCAATATTCCTTGATGGGAACGGTAGTTTGTATCAAGACTTATAACTTTCATGGTTGGCCAATGTTTTTGTAATTTCAAGAAATTCTCGACAGATGCACCTTGAAAACGATAGATGGCTTGCTTCTCGTCCCCCACAATAAAAATATTTGGAGTTTCAAAAAATTCTGCAATCAAACTTATGATAAAGTTCTGAGAATCATTTGTGTCTTGATGTTCGTCGACTAAAAGATAAAGAAATCTTTCCTGAATAAGGCGCAAAAACAGCTCGTCTGTACGTAAGGTGATTAAAAACTCAAGAATAAGATCATCGTAATCCCTAAGTTTAGCTTTTTGCTTTTCCTCTTCATATTTTTCGTAAACATCAGCAAAGAGCAGTGTTTTTTCTAGTTTTTCTAGTTTGTCTAGTGCTTCTGCTTTTAGTTTGCCTTTCGTAACACCACGTGAAGAAATATTCGTTTCATCTTTTTTTATCTTACTCGATTCCTCTTTTACATACTTACGGATAAGTTCTGGTGTGAAAGCATCTTTTTTTGCATCTGAAATTGTTCTAATTATCGATGGGAGGTAGACATCAGGTCTACCAGAAGGTCTGAGTTCCGCAAAATCAGGTTTAGAAATAATATTACGGATAAGAGATTCTTGGTCTATATCAGTCATTTGTTTGAAATCTCCAATACGAAGAAATCGGTCTGGGTACTCGGACATCATTGCCGAAGCGAAGCTATGAAATGTTTGGATGTAAACTTCATGGGCGCGATTCCCAATAATCTCACGGAGCTTCTCTCGCATGGCTCGAACGCCAGCATCTGTATAGGTTATAGCTAAAATACCATGAGGGGGTGTATCTGTCTGTTGTAAAATTTTAGCAATACGAAGGGTCAATATTGTTGTCTTGCCTGTACCCGGACCTGCGATAACTAAGACTGGTCCCTCTATAGAATCCACAGCTTCTTTCTGTTTCTTATTCAAACTTTTATATTTTTCCTCAAAAATTCCAGACTTTGACATATATATAGAATAGCACTTTTTGTTATCAAAAAAAGCCTTGTGAAATTTGTCCGGAGTGGACCAATCTCACAAGGCTACGTATCGGAGGTTCATTTGGTATCAAAACCAGCGAATAGTTCGACTTCCTTCGGTTCATCCTTCTGCCAATCCCCGACTATGTTACGACAGGTCTGACAAAAGAAGTACCTCACTGACTTCCAGAAAAAACAAAGTCCGCCACATTTAGGACAGATTATGGGTTCGTACAAGTGCGCCTCCGCCAACATAGTATCACAATAAAAATTTTGTATCAAAAAAGCCCCGAGCCGGTGGAGTCCACATTGGACTCCACCGAACCCGAGAGCTTGTCTATCTTTCCGTAATAAGTAGTTCGTATCTCCACGAACCAGGGATGTCACCTGGAACCCAGAATGTGATGAGTCGAGGTGGCCCATCCTCATCAGTCCTCGGCCTAGTCACGTATCTCGGCTGATCCGGTCGTCCACCCATACCATGACTTCTAGATGGCCAATCAATGTACATGAACACTTGGCCACGCGGTAATTCCAGAGTCAAAGTCGTTTTTTCAGAGCCCGACGTAACTGCAGACTGCGCGTTACCCATCGCGCCAGCTTTCTGGCGCGAGTCTCCGCTGGAAACGACTATCCACACAAGAATAGCTGCCACAACAGCGAATGCGAACCATACATACGAGCCATCACTCTTCGCCATAACTCATACCCTCCAATCATGGATATTACATAAATATATATTTTTGTCAAAATCAAAACAGCCTTTTAAATAAGGTGTTTTTAGTGTTTCAAACCTCGTCGAACCAAGTCTTTTGGAAGACCCCGCAGACCTGAAGCACGGTTCTGTCAACGACTGAGCAAAGCGAAGCTCATTGACAGATTCAGGTCGAGGACGAAGAGAGCTTTTCGCTGGAAAAGGGAGCGGTCTGGAAAAAGACTTGGTGAGTAAGAGGTTTTCTAGTAGTAGTTACGAAGCCTATTTATTTTGTCATGCTGTCGGATTTTTTCATGTGCCTTAGCTTCAATCTGGCGGATTCTTTCACGAGTCACACCGAATTCCTTTCCTACTTCTTCCAAAGTGTGAGTCACACCATCTACAAGTCCGTGACGAAGTTCTAAAATCTTTCTTTCTTTTTCAGGTAAGTCGCTTAGAATTTCTTTGACTTGGTCTGAAATAATTCTTCGCATTGATTCCTGTTCTGGAGAAAGTATTTTTTCATCTGCGAGGAAATCCCCAAGTTTACTTTTACTTTCGTCACCGTCATCCCCTATCGGACTTTCGAGAGAAAGTGTGCTTTGGTCTATTTTTTCTATTGTATAAACTTTATCAACTGGAAGATTCATTTCTACAGCAATTTCTTCTGGCAAAGGGTCTCGCCCCAAGTCTTGTGATAGTCGTCTTACAACCTGTTTGTATTTAGCGATAGTCTCAACCATATGCACTGGCACACGGATAGTTCGAGACTGGTCAGCAAGAGCTCGAGTGATTGCTTGGCGAATCCACCAAGTTGCGTAGGTTGAAAATTTATAACCCTTTGTCCAATCAAACTTATCCACTGCCTTGAAAAGTCCGAGATTTCCTTCTTGGATAAGGTCGAGTAAAGTGAGGTCAGCACTTCTGTTTGCGTATTTTTTAGCAATAGAAACAACAAGGCGTAAGTTCGCTCTAGCCAACAGATTTTTGGCTTCGTTGTCTCCAGCTTCGATAAGCTTTGCCAATTCTTTCTCTCGGTTTCCAGAGATGAGAGGATACTGACCAATTTCTTTCAAGTACATCTGTATAGAGTCATATGAAGATTCCGTTGCTCGTCCATATGCATATTTTTTCCCAGGTAGCTCTTCATGTGCGGTATCAAGAAGCCCACCTCCTTCTAGAATATCTATTCCACTTACAGCTATTTTTTCATATAATTCATCCAGAAACAGAATGTCTTCTTCAACTGTTGGAAACTCTTTCAAAATTTCGTCATAAGTAATATACCCTCTTTCTTTACCCTTATGTATAAGTTTCGCCATCCCTTGTTCCTGTCTATCAGCTTTTTTTGTGGGTGGAGCAACTTTAGGCATAGTTTTACCAGCACGCATAGCAAGCGAAGATTTGTTTTTCTTTTTTGTGCGAATCTGTGGCACTTTTATTTTCTTGGATTTTCGCTTTGATCCCTTCTTGGCTTTTACCACCTTTCTTCCTGCTTTTTTTGCAGAGTGTCGTGGTTTAGCTTTATTCTTTTTTAATTTTGTTTTACGTCTTTTCATAAACGTTCTTTATCTTATTTATCCTCTGTGAAATACGCTGACACTCCTCTAAATACTTTAAAATCTCACTGCTATTTTTTGTTTGCTCTGCCTTTTGGAGGTTTATCATGGCTATAGCGAACTCTTTTTTTAAGGACTCTTCTTCCAATCCAGTGAGTAGTTCTTCTAAGTCAGCTTTTAGGTTGGTTTTGTTATTATAATAGCTTTCTGTCTCAAATAATAGTAGGTCCTTTTCCTTTTCTAAGAGACTTTGTAACTCTTGCATTTTGTCCCCTAAAATTTCTTCGACTCTTTTTTCTATCGCTTCAATCTCAATTTCAATATTCTTATCTTTTGCCTCCTTTTGCCACATTACTATCCCTAAAACCCTTCTCTCTATCGCCTCACTACGCCGTGTGGGAGGAGAAGAACTTACACTTGGTGGAGTGTAAACTGTTCCACTGGAGGCAACTTGTTTCAAATCGTCCCAAAGCGCTTCCTCTTTTATAAATGTTTTTTGGGCGATATTTTTTATAAAATGGGATTGCTCTATGGTGCTTGGTAAAATTGAAACGTAAGGTAGTACATTTTTTCTAATCTCTTGTCCAAGTTCCCTTGGTGAAAGTCCTTTTAAAAGGAGGGTGTCAGTATAGAAATCGATAATATGTTTTGAGCCTTTCAGCACTTCTTTCAATTTTTCTACATCCTTTGTTGCTAAATCCGCTGGGTCGCTACCCTCTGGCATTTGAGCAATTTTTAGCTCCATACCAAGACCGAGAGCTATTCCCGCACTCCTATCAGAGGCCCTAAACCCTGCTGTATCGCCGTCGTACGCCATAATAATACGGTTCGATAGCCGTCTAAGTTTTACTAGGTGGTTTTCAGTAAGGGCTGTACCAGAAGAAGCCACTGTATTAGTGACGCCGACTTGGTGGAGCATTACAAGGTCCATCTGACCTTCAACTAAAATGGAATAATCCTTGAGTCTAATGTCTTTTTTTGCTTTATCCAAACCAAATAAAATCTCTGATTTGTTGAAAAGGGATGTTTCTGGACTATTGAGATACTTTGGTGATTTATCATCTGAAACTAGAATCCGTCCAGAGAAACCGACGACTCTTCCAGCAGAGTCATCTATCGGAAACATGATGCGACCCCTGAAAGTATCGTAATATTTTTCTCTAGAATTTTCGCTGTGCTTTATAAGGCCGACTTCTAGCATGTCTTGTATCCCCACATTTCGTTCAATAAGATAATCGAACAACTCTCGCCAATCAGAAGGTGAAAATCCTATCCTGAAATCTTTTATAGTTTTCTCTGTTAGCCCCCGACTTTTTAAGTAATTCTGCGCCTCCTTGTTCTCAGATAATTTTTTTTCGTAGAAAAATACAGCTTGCTCTAACACTGAATGAAGTTTTTGTTTTTCTGTCTTTTCACCTTTATTGTATTGCTCCAACTCTACTCCTGCTCTGTCCGCCAAAACCTTAAGTGAGCCTATAAAATCGAGTCCCTCAAATTCTTGAACAAAAGTGAAAATATCCCCTTTTGCATGGCAACCAAAACAATAGTAACTTCCCCTATCTGGAGATACGAAAAAGCTAGGAGTCTTCTCGTTGTGAAAAGGACACCTACCTTTAAAGTTGCCTCCTGCCTTATCCAGCTTTATATAAGAGCCGACAAGTGAGGCGATATCTATTTTTGATTTGATTTGATCAACAGATGAGGACATAGTTTATTTAATTACCCTCTTCTTAACATTTCTACCTATTTCGTAAACTTGAAAGTGGAAAGAATTTGATTGAATACATTTTCCGCATTAACTTTATTTTCTGAATTAAAGGATAAATAACTTACATACCAATTCCCATCTTTTTGAAATTGAACATAAGTTTGATTTAAACCTTCCCACATACCTTCTTCATTAGTTTCAATTTTTTCAGCAGAATAACCTGCAACTTGAATGGTTGTTTTAGTAACGCCCACTCCACCTGAAACTGAAATCTTATTACTTTGAACTATTAAGTTATAGCCCATACAATCTATCGGCCATGAACCACCCTCTGTTTCAACATTTTTACAAGCTTGGACATCTCTCAACTGTAAAACAGTTCTATCCCTTGTGGCCTGCTGACTTAAATTAGATGGGTATTTTAACTCAAACCCATATTGACTATTAGCGTATTTTTTCAAATTTGAAGTATTGATTGTTGGATTTATAAACTTAAACGTTGAAAGAATCTGATCGGCTAATTCAACAGAACCGGAAGAAGAAATCATAAATCCATTTCCATTCTTTGAAAATGTATATAAAACCATCTTTGATCCACTTCCAATTTCTTGGAGTACTTCTTTTTTAACCTGGATGCCGCTTACTATTAGAGTGGATTTGGAAACACTGTCCCACCCCCCAAATCCTAGACCGGGATGATTCATTGATAAATTTAAGTTAAATTCTTTATTATCGATTTTGTCAACTAAACTAATATCAAGCCAACTCAATTTTTTAATATTAGGATCTTCTGAATCAGAATAATAATTTGGATGATCTTGTTCATTTGTTATTTTTAGTGTATCGGGATACTGAAACTCAAACCCATATTTAGAGTTAGTGTAAGTCTCCCAATCTTTTAGGACAGATGCTTGTTGATTTTGAACTGAGTCTTTTTTAGACCATGCAAAATATCCTCCCACAGCGATTATTATTAGTACTATCGCTACCCAACCCACCTTTGCAAATCCTTTTTGATTCATATTATTTTGGTTAAAACAATTAATAAACCCAAGGAACTTTAAACTTCGAAAGTGACCTACTTAAATCGGTTGTATTCTTCGTAAACTGCTGGGCGGTTTGCTCTCATCTCATCTATCATCTTTGCCTTTCTACTATCTTTGAAACCTGTACCTGCTGGGATAAGCCGTCCAAGAATCACGTTCTCCATAAGACCAGACAGTTCGTCTGCATTGCCTCTTATAGCGCTAGAAATAAGCATTCTGGTTGTGTGTTGGAATGACGCTGCAGCAAGAAAACTCTTTCTTGAAAGCGACACATCTGTGATACCCATCACGACCCCTTCAGCCTTTGCTTCATCTTTACCAAGTGCCTTAACTCGAGCATTTTCTTCTGATAAGAAGGAAAGTTCAACCAAGTCACCTTCTAAGAAGACCGTGTCTCCTGGATTTTTAATTTTCTTTCTTGAAAACATTTGTCTTACTATTGTTTCAATATGTTTTCGTGATACTGTTTCTCCTTGAAGTTCGTATGGTTTGTTGATTTCATGAATAATATAATCAATAGTTTTGTCTTTCCCTGCATATTTAAACAGCTCGTCAATATCAGCAGAACCATCTGTAATTATATTTCCTTTTTTGACTTCATCACCAACTCTAACCAAAATGGTTCTGTTTAGAGAAACTGAGTATTCAACCATACTCTTTGTTTTTGTTCTATCTTCTAAGCTCGGCGTAACTTTAATAATTTTTTCCTTATCGTTCTGTATGATTTCAGAAATAGTACCACTTACAGAACAAACAATTGCTGGATTTTTTGGTTTCCTTTTTTCAAACAATTCTTCCACGCGAGGAAGACCCGAAACAATATCGCCTGAAAGTGACGCTGTTCCTCCGGCGTGGAATGTTCTCATGGTAAGCTGTGTTCCTGGTTCACCAATAGCTTGTCCTGCGACAGTACCGACAGCTTCTCCCAACTCAACTACTTTATTTCTTCAAAGGTCTATGCCGTAACATTTAACACAAATACCGTTTAGAGTTTTACAAGAGAGCGGTGACCGGA
>CAYITW010000001.1:0-30584 GCA_964366395.1 uncultured Candidatus Saccharibacteria bacterium | reverse complement strand
GATTGGGTACAGGAACTCCTGAGCAGCAGTTGCAGAAGCTGATGATGCTCACGCTGAGCAAGAAAAGGCGAAAGAAGTGGCAAGATTAGCAGAAGAACAGGCACGAAAGCTGTAAAATTAAAATATGGAAACATCATACAACTCTTCAACAACTAAACCTTTATATAAAGGGACCCAAATAGTTTGGTATGTCTTAGGATTGCTCGAAGTGTTACTTGTGTTTAGATTTGTACTTAAGCTATTAGCGGCAAACGCAGTCGCTGGCTTTACTAGTTTTATTTATGGGGCGACACATATCTTTGTTTCTCCGTTTAACAATGTCTTTAGCCAAACTCGTGTAGAGGGAGTTATCTTTGAATGGACAACCCTCCTTGCCATGCTTGTCTACTGGCTAGTCGCTATGAGTATAGTAAAACTTTTCTTAATGAGTAAAACAGTTTCAACGCCAGAAGCAGCAGTTAAACTTAATAAACAAGAATAAATATATGTTAACTACTATTGCAATTATACTAGGTATTTTATGGCTTTTGGGGGTCGTTACTTCAAACACTATCGGAGGTTTCATTCACATTCTGCTCGTCATCGCTGTAATAGTGATTTTGATAAGAATAATAAAAGGTGAGAAAGTGCTGTAGTACCTTCGCAAGGCGTTTCAACATTTATAGTTAAATCAAATGCATTTAGTTGTGCACTGTTTTGACTTGAACTCTTGTCAAAAAAAGAGTATTACATAGTTATAAGTACTAGTAATTATTAACTCTAATGAGAAAAACATGAATAAAAAAATAATTGCACTTTTTCTATTATCAGTTGGTGGAGTACTGTTTTCTGGATACTTGAGTGGTGTTAAGTTTTTTACTGAAACGTGTGCTTTCAACGAGACTTGCCCATATTTTCTCGGTTATCCTGCGTGTTATTTTGGTTTAGGTATGTTTCTAATATTAATGATTACAACTTTCTTTTTACTATTTAACAAAGTAAGTATAGCGAAGGCAGTTCAGATTATATTATTTGTCTCAGGTCTAGGAATAGTGTTTGCCGGCTATTTTACTTTCGGTGAGTTACCAGTATTGTTTAGCTCTGGTGTTAACACATATCTTCTCGGGTTACCTACATGTGCACTAGGTTTGATTTTCTACATAATCATATTTACCCTAGGTTTAAATACAAGAAATACAAGTTAAAATAATATAAATTTTTTAACTAATTGAATTTACTCTCCATTTAACTTGTAGTCAAAAAAATGCACAAGGATTTACCTTATGCATCTTGCTGTCCTAAGCATTTTTACAGAATAGAACAGCATATTTCCAACCAGCAGTTGTTGGTTTGAATCTTGCTACTGGTGATGGATGTTTAGAGGAGTTGCAAAAATGAGGGTCAATTCTTTTAAGATTTTTGACTTTCTTTTTTGATGCATCCTTAAAAACCAAAATCTTTTTACCCTCATAGTTTGAGCAATCTGGATATTCTACTAAAACTAGGGTGAAACGACCGATTTTCTCACAACGCAGAATTTGAAAATTGGTTGGATCAGGATTACCAGCTAGCACCGCCTCTCTTATATAAGGGGCATATATTGGCCCCAAGGGAGACCTCGGTGTTAACTCTTCTTTGTAGTGCTTATCAGAGCAAGATGAGAATAAAAAATTGAGTCCCATGATACCCTCCTTGTTAGAGAAGCTTAAACAGTAGATACAGACATCCCAAGTGGATTGTTTGGTCCATCGCTACATAGATGACGGGTCCAAACTGGGCTTTATTAGGCTCAGGATTAGTCAAAAGTTCTGCTCTGCCCATAAATCTCATCCAGTGATAGGCGAGTCGGTACCGGTCAACAATCCAATGGGGTAAGAAAACTCCCAATAGGAAAATAAGAGAAAAGTTTTGTGTAAACACTGCTACGGTAGATGTATACAAGAATACATGTAACGAACACCAGAGAAAACCTTTGTGCCCAGGCAGATATTTGTTTCCTGCCATATCTTTGGTTTGGAAGAAAAAATCTCCCACAAAGTGACCTAAGATTATTTTAATCATTAAGTTTTCCATACCCTCTCCTTTTCTGTGTCAAAGAACTTATCTAGTTATGATAATAGGGGAGTTGATAAATATGTTCAATAATGTATAATAACAACTATACAACTATGGATAAAGGGGAAATAAACAAAATATTGGAAGAAATAGGGCTCTCACCTGCAGAGGTTTTGGTGTACATCGCTTTGCTCGATGGTCTGAAATCTGTCCAAGAAGTAATTAAAAGCACAAATGAAAAACGCCCAACTGTATACTATTCTCTAAACTCATTAGAAAAAAGAGGCTTGGTTAGTAAGACGGGGAAAGACTACGGGAACAAATTTCAAGTAGAACCGATAGAGAAACTTTTGGAGCTTATAAATAAAAACATCAGAAGACAAAACGAGCTTTTGGGTAAAACAAAACGACTTAAAGATTTTTATTCAAAAAATAAAAGTAACAACAAAGTTCTAGTGTCATATTTTGATAATCTAGATGCTATTAAGCTCGCTATATTTTATAGTCTATATGACAAAGAAAAGACTATTAGAACCATCGTCCCAGCCGACAACTTTTTTCACGAAATTGGTAAAAACTTTGTCGAAGAATATGTTGAAGAGAAAACAAATAGAGGTATAAAAACAAAAGCCTTGTGGGAAGATATTCCAGATAAAAAGTTCATTAAAAGGTACTATTATGATTCGGAGATAAAACAACTACCGGTTGATATGCATAACAGTTTTGAAACAACAGTTTTTATCTATAGTGACAAAACCTTATACATTGCTCCAAAAAAGGAAAACTACGCAGTCCTGATTCAATCCAAAGAACATGCAAAAATGATGAAAACAGTATTTGAAAATATCTGGGGTAACTCGATTAATATAAAAAAATAGACGCATGGCATGCGTCTATCTTACTACCTGCCAGTAACAGCTACGCCGTTCACTGACTTGTAGGTGTAGGTTGTGTGGAGGGTTGAGTGTCCAAAGAGTCGGACATCTGCCGATGAGTTGTAGTTTATCGGCAACCGTATTCCGTTGAATTCCTTGAACCTCACGTTGATTTTGGTGTTTCTAACGTTGGAATCAGGACTTTTCACTAGACTTCCATCACATTGAACCATTTCGCCATTTGGCAAAACAATGAGCCAGCCATCAATGTAGAATCCCTCATCACGCTTTTTTGCTGTAATTGGTAATTTCCAGACGCCACCAAGATCAACTGGAGATCCAAACTCGTAGTTCTCGCTGTTGTAGTTGTACTTGTTTGGACTTGTGAGCATCGTGAGTTTTTCTTTCTCAAGAATCTTATCTAGTACACGGTTTTTCATGTACCAAGATTTTGGATTCAACAGAAATATTGCACTGTTGTCACTTAGTGTTGTGTAAGCGAGCTGGTCTCCTCTCTCAAGTTTTGCCTTTACCTCAAGTGTAACTGAGGTACCCCCATTTACAGCTATCATTGTTCTGATAGCTTCGTATTCAAAAAGAGGTTTGTTTCTGGAAAGAAAGTTTGAGACCAAGTCTCCGTGAGGGTTAGTTGTTTGGCTATGCGGGAACGAGCACAAGATGAGAAAAATTGTTCCTACAAGTAATTTGGTCACGAATCCTCCTTTGTACGATCTCTAGTGGGATACTAGCATAGTTTGAATATATTGAGAATGTGCCAGAATAATAAGTAAAAATAATAAGCAAAAATAAAAACTGCCTTGAAAAGTTCCAAGGCAGTCATTGCAAAACGGGGTAGTGAGTCAAACTATCTGATAGTGATGTCTTTCTTTTTCAGCAAGGCTGTCAAAAGAGTGATTGTCTTTTATCTTCCATTAGAGTTGATTATGCATATAGCACTTACCGATTTGCGTTAATAGAGCCTAAGTTAAACTCATACCACTTTTTATTCTGAATTCTTGTCTCTTGTTTTTCTATCCACGGGTTCCAATCAGCTTCTTCTAGTTTTCCTTCCTCTTTGTATTTTTCAATTTGAGTCAGAACATCTGGCGAAAGCATAGTCATTTCAAATAATTGAATCTTTGAGTTCGGTCTCTCAACTAGTGACATATTTGATTTCAATATGAAAAGTTCGGTAGGGAATACCGATACCAGTGCAAACATCCACAATGCTTGGAAGGCTAGGAATTTAACGATATTTGATTTTTTATCCACAAAAAGCCGTGAGATGAGCCAGATGAAAAGCACTACACAAAATAATACAGCATATGAAGCGTAAAACTTTTCGTAACTAAAACCATAGTTGGTTACGTAAAGTGTCATTCTGTGAGCTGAGGAAATTAGGAGTAGGATAGAAGCGAAAGAGAATACACTCAGCATTTTTTGTCCTAAGGAAGCAGTTTTGCGATACAGGAAGAAGAAAATAGCTAGGTTTACTAGCGATAAAAATAGTAGTTGCCAAAAACCGCTTTTCACCAAACTTTCTGTTTCTTTGAAATCAAACGGCAGTGCTCCTACCCATAGGTGATCAAGTTGTATCCATAGAAAGAGGAGATAAACGACAAAGATTCCTCCTAAGACGATATTGGTAATCACAATATCTCGATGGGCGGTTTTTGTAGTGTTTGTGATTGTGTGAGGTCGTCCCCACGCAAGAAGGCAAGTTAAGCTTACTACGCTGAGTACTGCTAATACTATTATTTTCGCAACAATTGAGGTTGATAAAATGTCCATAACAGCGTCATAGACGGGCTTGAGTTTGGTAGCAAACACAGGATCAGCAGAAGAAAGAAGGGGAATGATAATAAGTAATGAAAAAAAGAGGAGAAGCACGCCAATCAGTACTCTTTTTGCCATTCCTATTTCCGTTTTTTCTTTATTATAGATTGTATTAAATAAAAGTCGTGCGGATGTATGGAGATGCAGAAAAAAACTCAAAACGTGCTTCAATATTTTAAAAAGAAAAAAACCATCCCAGTCGATTTCTTTCTTTTTATCTACCCAAGCATATGCATAAAATATAGATCCGATTACAGGGAATACAAATAGACTAAATGGTTTAAAAAAAGGATTCTCGTACAGTCCAAAAGAGAGAGAGATTAGAAGTAGGGGAATAATCCATGCTAAATCACTCACTGAGTACTTTTTACTTTTTCGTAATCGATATACTAGAAACAAGACAATCGATGCTAGGTACAAAGTGAAGTTGATTCCCAAAGCAATAACATCTTCTTCCCAAAATCCCCAAAGGAAAATAACAAAAAATAATGATAAGGCAATGCATGTTCCGACTTCTATTTTTGATGCCATAGGTTTGTTTTCCATATAATTAATTTCTAAATTCTAAAATATCTCCCGGCTGACATTCTAAAGCCTTACAGACGGCTTCTAAAGTTTCAAATCTAACTGCTTTTGCTTTTCCATTTTTCAATATAGAAAGGTTTGCCATCGTTATACCAACTTTTTCCGTAAGCTCGGTTACGCTCATTTTTCTCTTAGCCAGCATCACATCAATGTTTATTATTATTGGCATATTGTTATTTATAGTGAGCTTGTCGAACTATACGGTTAAGTCGTTCTCAGATTTTATATCTACAACATTTTGTAAAAGTCTTTCAAACAAAGCTGCAGCAATAGCACTTACACCAAAGACAAAAATCAGCAGGAGACCTATAAAAACACCGCCCGCAATGTCATCTTTTCCGGGTTCCACAATAACCCCTACTATAAATATCCAGGCTTCTGCTCCCACAACAAAACCAACAATGGTCATTGTGCAGTATTTTATTGTCCTGAAAGCTTTCACTGTCGCCTGCGAGAACGACTTATTTTGTCTTACGTACTCCAACACCTTATAAGCCTTGTAGAGTGCTATGAAAAATGCAATGGACGCTGTATACGCATACACTAAGAATGGATCGTTGAAGTATATTTGAAAGAGAGTGGCATTCACATTTCTGCCCTCGATGTGAGGTTCCCAAAGTAATAAGGCAAGAGCGCCAATGCCGACGAGCACAAGGACTGCCTGAAGAAGTATTGTTGAGCTTTTTTTCATATTGTCACTCTATCATATCATTTATCGTATTGCAATAAATATATATCGTTAGTTGTGGATAAGTAGGGGATTTGGGTAAAAGAAAATCGCCCACCTCCATAAAAAGAGATGGGACGATAATCGAAGTGACTCCAATCCTAGCTTGTCAGTCAAGAGTGAACTTGAACTTTTCAGCTCCGGAATCATTCTTGAAAGTAGTGTGGCCACATTCGGAACACTCAAAACGTTCTGTCCCAACCATATGTGTTTCAGGTATTCCGTGCGCCGCGTCATGTAAGTGCTCGTGTTCAGTCACTTTCTTGCATTTTTCACACAATGCTTTAGTCACACACACCTCTTGTTTGTTGACAGCTTTCTAGGA
This sequence comes from uncultured Candidatus Saccharibacteria bacterium, assembly GCA_964366395.1. Lineage (GTDB taxonomy): Bacteria > Patescibacteriota > Minisyncoccia > Phycocordibacterales > DATDWN01 > C7867-006. The sequence continues at coordinate 24,202 of CAYITW010000001.1, read as the reverse complement.
ATTACAATAGCATTCTTGATGTCTTATGTCAACTTCCGCTCCACTTCGTAGAGGAAGTTAGAAAGTGTTTTGGGTAAAACGAAAGACCACTGTTCGCATATCGCTACTAAGTGGTCTCTGACAGAGAAAATCAAATTGAGATAAGTTCGCCCTCCATAATCGGGCTACCGTGATTGACTTGCGGTTTGCTCCCGCATTCAGGGCAGTAGGCTTCAACAACGAGCTGAACCCCTTGCGAGCTTGCACAAGGACCAGGGCCACCCTCGTCCCAAATGGTTCTGCCCGTCTGCTCTGCTACCAGCAGAGCGCCCGTTTTCTTGCAACGCCAGCCGATATCACCTTCTCCTGTGTAATCGGCATGCTCTGCTAGCCACTTCTTGTTCGCTTGTCGCATGTAAGGCATAAGCCCTCCCTAGAGAGTATTACCATAACATGAATCGTAAGTCAAAATGTAAATACGTACATTAATTTTTAGCCAATTCTACCCAAAGCACCACATCAGATAAAACCTTGGAATTTTCTATTTTAAGATTTACTTTTTCGGCTAATATTTGAATATCTTCTAAGTTATACGCTTTTGACCTTAATCCACTATCTGTATATACGGTCTCGCTATCTTCATCTACTTTTTCAACTTCAATACCAACAGTCTTATACCAGTTCCTTCTTTGAGGTAAGGTGCCCTTTTTGTGCACAGTGATAATAATTTCTTTTTTAGTAACTTCCGCTAAAGATTTTAAAAACAGGACCTCATCAGAGACATTTCCGAGGGTATTCCACATAACCAGAGAGTAATCAAAAAAACCTTGCGGATATTTTTCACTTATCTTTTCTAAATCTAATTTCTTGATTTCTACATTACCAAAGCCTGATGCAACTTCAGTGGCTTTTTTAATCATGTAATCAGAATTATCAATACCAATAAGTTTCCCGACTATTGGACTGATATGACGGATTAGGCGACCAATACCAACACCTGCTTCCAAGATATTATCTGCGCCTTTAAGTTTTATTTTAAGAAGCTCAATTTCTTCATCAATATATTTTTTATACTGTGGAGGATAGTATTCGGGCATTAGAGGTTTATAGTCACCCTCATATCCTGTACCTTCAAACAAGTTATTACTCATCTTATTTTAGTTCATACACCCATCCTGGTTGCCATTTCCAAGGCGCAGGAATCACTTCTTCCAATGGAATGCCTTTTATAAAATGTTCTAGCGCATATTGAGTAGCTCTATGACCTATTATCATTATTCTTTTATCCTCATAGTCTCTTTTTAAATCATCGAGAAAACTTTTCATTCTTTCAGTAGTTTGAGTATAACTTTCTCCATTAGGAAAGGGTTTGTTTATCCTTTTTGATTTTTCATCTTTTGACCATAGTTCTGGTTTCTGAGTGTAATCACCATAATTACATTCTCTTAATCGAGCATCTTTTATTATTGGCCATTTATTTCCAAAACCAATCTCTGCACTTCTATAAGCTCTTTGTAAGTCAGAACAAAAAATTGCATCAAAGTGCTCATTTTTATACCTTTCTCCCATTTCTACAGACTGCTTCTCGCCTAAGGGTGAAAGACCAATATCATTGTGTCCTGAAGGCAACTCTTTCTCATTATCAAAAGTTGTGCCGTGGGATTCAAATATTATTGTTATCATCTCAAAACTATACCAAAAGTTCTAACCTTCATAAAGGGTAGGTAAAAATGTGTTGAGAAATATAGCTAAAAACTTTTGCTCCGGCGGTAGGGATCGAACCTACGACCAATCGCTTAACAGGCGATTGCTCTACCACTGAGCTACACCGGAATGTATTTACTAAACAAAACTTATTCCATATTTAGCCAAGGTGTGAAAATTGAGCAATCGGCTATTTATCAGGCGATGTCACAGATATTTTTCTGGTGAAAAATTCTGCGACCCCGTCTCGGCACGACTGCCTCCGACCTTGCGCTCGGGTCCCAACCCAAGCTCACTCCACCACTGAGCTACACCGGAATGTTGTGCATTTTTAATGCACGTGTTAAATAGTATCAGAAAATTTTACCTTTGCAATTAACTTGTTGTTCATATGTTAAATGTTATAATCAATATATATGAACATAAAAATACGCTCGAAAAACTTTGATATTACCCCAGCAATCAATGACTATGTTTCAAAAAAGATTTCTACATTGGAAAAATTTATGACTCAACACGAAAATGTTTTGTGTGAAGTAGAGATTGGCAGGACAACTACCCATCACAAGTCAGGGGATATATTTAGAGCTGAGGTTAACATAAGTCAACCAGGTAAAAAACAGATTTATGCTGTAGCTCAAGAAGTAGACTTGTATACAGCTATCGATATAGTTAGGGATGAATCTGAACGCCTCATAGTTTCCCAAAAGAACAAATACCAAGCTATTTTCAGGAGAGGCGCCACACAGATAAAGAACTTGATAAAAATGATTGATATTCGAAATACGGATAGCTATAAAAAAATTAGAAACTTTAGAAAAAGATGATTCAACTTGGAAGCTTCAAACAGAAAGCAAAGCCGGCATTATCGTATTTTGTTATTGGTTGTATTTGTGTTATCACAGGACTTTTATATATAGATGTAAAAAGTGAAGCGACTGGGAAACAACTTTCTTCTGTTATTAAATTTGGTCAGGAATTGGAGTAGACCTCACTCCGTTCAAGTAGTCTTTATAGCTCATCTCTTTTTTGCCCTCAGGTACAACCCTATCTATTACAAGTAGACCGTTATCAATATTAGCTGTTTTTACGATAATTCTTTTTCCATTAATAAAAAAGAAAGCTCCAGGCCAAACATGAAAGGCTCTAATTTTTCGTAAATTCAACTCCGGTGCGTCTTGCATGTTGAGTTGTGCATCAATTTTATTTATTTTTTCAGTAAATGTTGCAAGACTGTGTTCTTGCACCACTTCTTTTAGTTTGCCCCCCACCCAATCTGGCAGAATTTTTACTAGTAACTGCGCACTCTCTTTTGCCAGGAGTTTTTCCAGGTCGCTTGCATACGGAGGCCACTCAATCTCAATTTTTTTTTGAGCTATTAAAGGTCCGTGGTCCACTTCGGTGTCGAGTCTAATAATGCTTACACCAGTTTGGTTTTCTTTTAATATTGCACTCTGGATGGGGGATGCGCCTCGGAGTTTTGGTAAAAGTGAAGGATGAATGTTTAAGGTTTTGTACTTAGGAATGTTCAAGATATTTTCAGGAATTATTTTTCCATATGAAGCGACCACAAAAACATCAAATTCTTCATTGATCGCCCCTTTGATGGTTTTTTCAGTGTCCGAATTTTTTAAAGTTTTAAGTTGTAAAATAGGCACACCTTCTTTTTCTGCCCATACTTTTGTTTCAGGAGGTGTTATTATAAGTTTTCTTCCTTTTGGTTTGTCTTCAACCGTAACGATAAGATTTGGCACTAGTCCATTTTTCTTCAACTCATTCAAAGTTTCGACAGAAAACTCCGACGTTCCGAAGAACGCCCATACAAAGTTATTTTTTTGCATTTAATTCTTTAGGTAAAATTTCTTCAATATATTTTGCCTTGTCAATAAATAGTATTCCATTTAAATGGTCTACTTCATGTTGAAAAATCTGAGCCAACAGTCCTGACCCACCACGAGTAAATTTTTTACCATTCTCATCATAGGCTTCTACAGTCGCCTTAACACTTCGAAGAACTTTGCCGTATAAATATCTAACCGAAAGGCATCCTTCCTCAACAGCCATCTTCTTTTTTGATACTTTTTTAATTACAGGGTTTATATATATAGAGTCTGTCGTAACTGGCTCTGTAGTATCTAAAATAGTCGTAGCTTTCGCCTTAGATGTATTTAGCTTCGGCTTAGAGCGAGACTCGTCCATTATTTCTTGTACTCTTTTTGATACAACAAATATACGAAGTGGGTAGCCGATTTGAGGTCCAGCTATAGCTACTCCATCATCTTGGGATTCCAAAGCAGATTTCATTTCCTTGATTATTTTCTGAATTTTAGGCGATTTAATAGAGTCAATAGCTATATTCTGAGCTATTCCACGTAAAACAGACGATTCTTTTTGCAGTATTTTCTTCGACATTAGTAGTTAAAATAACATAAAAATCATGATTATAAAAGTGTGACAGGGTCTACTTTTATTTGGCAGTACTGTGGAAGGGACTTCAATTTCTGAAGTAAATCCTTATCTACCCACTTATTTTTAGGCACAGAAATAAGGCCGTGCATTGTGTATTTAGTCGTTGCTCCTGGGTTCCATGCGTCAAAAGTATTTAGTTCGTATGGTAAAAGAAACTTTCCAATTTCTTCTATTTCTTTTTTAACAGTATTTTTCTCGCCTTCAATAGTAATTTTTACATAAGTAACAAAGGGGGGATATCCTATTGATTTTCTATCTTCTATCTCATCTCGATAAAAATCTAACAGATTTCCCTTAATAGCGTAATCAAAAATCTTTGTGTTTTCTTGACGAGTTTGTATTATAAAGTTTTTCTCTGCTAAATCTCGCATTGAAAGTAAGATGTGAAATATTTTTTCATTTATTTGATAATCTGGTATTGAAAAATATGAATCGAGTGAAACAACAGCAGAGTTTTCTATTTTTTGGTTTAGATAGGACAACGCCATTTCTGTGCCCACCATAATACTTCCGGGTGTGTCGTAAAAAAGATCACGAAGTCTGACTGCCTGTTTGTGAGTTTTAACATTCTCCTTATCCATTATAAAAACATGTGTTTTAGGGAAAATTGTCTGTACTTCTTCAGCTACTTTCTGTGTGCCGATTCCTAAGGGATTAAGCCTCCAACCATTACAATGAATACAGAGCTCGCTCGCGTCCCTCCTTTCCCCACAATGGTTACAAACAAAAAGGTTCTTTTTAGAACCAGAACCTAAATCTTTTTTAGAATATAAAACCACTAGAGCATTACAGTTTTTACATACAACTACAGTGCCACAATCACTACACACCGTCATTGGAAAGAGTCCCTTTCTACCACAAAAGAGAAAAGTGTGCTGATTATTTTCAGCTGTATCCCTTAGGATACTTTTTAATTTTTCTCCAAACAAAGCAAACTCCTTTTTTTTCATATCTTGTGGCGAGCGCATATTTATAATTTCGGACAAGTTTGTGCTAAGTGAGCGGAACTTAAGAGGCGACAGTTCCGAGTAAGCCATATTTTTATTTGGATTTCGAAGTTCCCACAAACTCTCTACTCGTAAGAGGGAATCTCCTAAAACTAACCGAATGTTTGACTCTTTAGCTATTATTTCTACCGCCGTACGGATGTCTATAAAGGGTCGTGTCTGCATTTTGTAGGCACGTGAAGATTCTTTTTCCAAAACAATAGTACCAATATCACTTCGTGGTATAGATAAAAATTGACCAGTTGCAATAATAAGCACAGGGTGAGGATTTTCTACAACCTGTTTCCATAAACGGGCCATCTCTTTTTTTGGGAGTCCTGACTGTATTGTAAAGGTATATTTTTCAATTCCTTTTTCCAAAGTGGACTTGGCATTTAGTAAATCTTCTGTTGTTGGTAAGCAGAAAAAAACAGAACGATTTTTAGCGAATTCTTCACGCACCAGACTTTTGTACGTTGCGTAGCGTTCAACGTCATCAGATTGTAATAGAAGTGTTTCATAGAAAATATTTTCAGATTTCTCCTTTATTGAATATTCTAGATTTGCACTTTCATCGAGTATGGTCTTTGGAACAAGAGTGGACAAGACAGCTCCGACATTTCCCGCATGGTAATCTGCAATTTTTCTACAACTTTCTATAAATGAATCAGAGAGAAAACGGCGCACTTTTGTCTCAGTGATTTTTCTAATACTGTATGAAAGTGATTTTATTTCAGTTTTTAGTTCGCCAGCCTCTTTGCATTCTATTATCAAACCAAAACCAGACTTTTTTCGAAGGGGAATGGGAACTAACGATCCAACTGGCAGGTTATTCTTACTGAAGTAGGTCAAGGTGTCTTTTCCAATACCTCGGCTAACCGGAATGACTGTAATTAGGTGCATAATAGGGCATTATAACAGAAAAACCGCCAGCATAGCTGACGGTTTATTTCCGTCCGCTTGTTGGCGGTGGGTTACCTTCGAGATGTACGCCTAGCAAGTAACTTGTGAAAATTAGTCTCTTTTCGGCGGTTCTTGTCTGGTTTCCCGTATCGTACCCTTGAACGTTTCAAGTGTAGCCCTAGGGTATGAAGACCCGTTTCCGGATTCCTAACCGAAATTTCCAGCAGGTTAGGTGTCTCACGTGGTGCGAGTCCGTCAATCGCGGTCATCTGTTCTTCAGTAGAAAGGGCTTCACGAACCAAAAGTTCTGCAAGTGTCGCAGTTCCAATTACGAAAATCTTTCTTTTTCCCACGAACACCTCCTAGGATATTATTACACTTATTTAATATTTTGTCAAATTTGTCTATATAACGACTTGCATCAAGGCCTCACCATCTAAAACATAAATAAAGTTCGGGTCGGTTTTTAGAAAAGAGGGTTTTTGTCCACTATATACAGGCATAAAATTTTGTTGACCATTTTTATCTATTTCTATAACAAAGACTGAACCAGAAGTAGAGAACATAATCACGTCGGATCTATCCTTATAAAAAGCAACGTTTCTAATTATCGTGTCAGGTTGTACCACATTTAGAATTTCTTCACCAACTTTTACCATGATGGCATTGTCGTCAATCCAAACAAACACAGATTTGTCGGAAGAAAAAACAGGGGATTCTTCGCTTGGTAGCGGAAAAGAAATAATACTATTTCTTATTTTCCAATATTCGGGATCCTGTTTGGTGATAACTTGTCCCGAAGCGTTTTGTGAAACAAAAATCGGATAAAGATTTAGTGTTTTACTGCTTTGAATAACGAAGTCTTTTTTCCAAGGGAAGTATCCTTCACGAGAGATTATGACAGAATGGTTTGTTGGAGAAAAAGAAAGATTCACCTCCTCATTTTCTTTTGTTGTTGTTATTTTTTTTGATTGGTCAATAAAAATATTTGTGTTAGCTGAAGGTATTACCATACTTAATTTCCCTTGCTTACCAATAGTTAGATTACTTTTAAATCTGTAGTCCATTTGGTATGCAGTGAAAAATGCGATAAGCAAAACAACAAGTGCTAGGCCGGTGCCATACCACTTTTTATTCTTTAGAATGTTAACTTTTGCATTATCGTACATATCAGCTATAGTATAGACGATATGGGAATTTTCTCAAAAAAACTAGGAATTGACTTGGGTACCGCCAATACTTTGGTGTTTGTGCCAGGCCGTGGAGTCGTGTTAAACGAACCATCTGTTGTCGCTGTTTCTGAAGAAGATAACCGCATCGTGGCGATAGGAATTGAAGCTAAGGAAATGATTGGCAGAACGCCTGAGAGTATCATAGCTTATAGACCAATGAAGGACGGTGTGATAGCTGACTATAGAGTAACTGAAGCTATGCTTCGATACTATATGGATAAAGCACTAGGTAAATGGAATTTTGCTAAACCCGAGGTACTTGTCTCTGTTCCAGCTGGGGTGACCTCTACAGAGCGCAGGGCTGTTATAGAAGCTGCTATACGTGCTGGGGCTAAGAATGCTTATGTGGTCAAAGAACCAGTCCTAGCAGCCATTGGGGCAGGAATTCCTATCCACGAAGCGATAGGTCATATGATAGTGGATATTGGAGGAGGCACCACAGATGTAGCAGTCATCTCTCTCGGCGGTATTGTGGCGAGTACGTCTGTTAAGTGCGCGGGGAATAAAATTGATTATGCTATCGCGGACTATATAAAGAAAACTTTCAATTTGGGAATAGGGGATAAAACTGCAGAGGATATAAAAATAAAAATTGGTTCAGCGATTCCAGTCGACGAAGAACCTGCCATGACGATAAAGGGAAGAGACTTTATCACCGGACTTCCTAGAAGTGTAGAAATAAAAACAAATGAGATTGTGAAAGCTATCAGTAAAGATTTGCGCGAAATGATAAAGGCTATAAAAGATGTTCTGCAAGAAACTCCGCCAGAACTTTCATCCGACATTATTGACCAAGGAATTATTATGACCGGTGGTTCATCTCAACTTCGAAATTTCCCAGAACTTGTTTTCCGTCGCACTGGTGTAAAAGCAGTTATGGCAAAAGATCCACTTTACTGCGTGGCTCGTGGGACAGGAATAGCACTTGAACATCTTGATGTTTATAAAAAAAGCGTGATTTCAAAGAGATAATTCAAATCTCTTACTCGGCATAATATTTTTTAGAGACGGAATAATTCCTGCTGGAATTTTCCTCGAACTCACGTCTCCACGCGTTCCGTTACTCTAAAAAATGTTATGCCTCGTCGAGCCACATAATTCTTAAGAGGCCTTTCGCAGTAGTTTAGAAAATAATGACGAAGATGGAGTAAGCCCGAAGCACTGTTTGAGCACTAGTAATCTAGGCGAGTTTGCGAGAGGGCTACGAGTCTAGGACATTATTTTCTTGAACTACGAGAAGTTCGCTAGCCCTCACGGCTAGATAGATTGCCTCAGAAGAAGATGTGCGAGAAAGAGAGTTTGGAAGATTTTTGATATAATGGTCATACGACGACTGTAACCGTGCGAAGCCGAGCAATGGTCGAATGACCACTCGCCTGTAGCGGTTTCAGCGGTTGTAAAACATATGCACCAGCTTTTACAGATGTACCATTCGAAACAACTTCATCACGCTTATTATTTTGTTGGACACAAAGCAGATGAACTTATTTCTAAACTAAAACACTTTTTGGAAAATGTGGTTGGAGTTAAAACTACCGGGAACCCTGATTTTTATCACGGAAAATTTAAAACCTTGGCTATAGACGATGCCCGTGCTATCACTGAATCATCAAGTCGAAAAAGTTTTGATGAGAGCTCCACCAGAAAAATATACATCATTGAAGCAGACTTTATTACTGAGGAGGCCCAAAACTCACTTCTTAAAGTTTTTGAAGAGCCAACTTCAGGTACTCATTTTTTCATAATTTCTCCACAAGATGTTCTTTTGCCAACTTTGCGCTCGCGAATGCTTGTCATCCAGTCTGATCCGCCGGAGCGAAGCGAAGGCAATAAAACATATAAGGCGCCAGCTACGAAAGTTTTAGATTTGTCTTTGGCAGAGCGACTGACTTTAGTCAAAGTCATCACAGAAGGAATTAGTGATGAAGAAAAAACAAAACAAGATGCCATTATATTACTAAACCAAATCGAGGCAGAACTGTATGAAAACGGTGTGGAAAAATCGTCTAAATCTCTTGAAGTTTGTGAAGCTACGCGCGCATCTCTATATGACCGTGGAGCACCAGTAAAGATTATTTTAGAAAATTTAATGTTATCTATATAAAAAAACTCTCTACATGAAGGTAGGGAGTTTTTGTCGAGCAAAGAGTCATAGCTGCTTCAGTGCAACAACCAATGCGTCGACAAGAAGAGATTGCCTGGAGACTTTTCCCTCAGTAACTGTTGAGTGTGGATCACGCGGGTCTCCACCTAGCCGCTCAGCAATTACTGAACCGACTGTGGTTTTTTCAAAACCATAACCTTCTGCGATTTTGAAGTGAGCGAAACCAAACTGTATTCCTGATGAGGTAGTGATAATTGTCCGACTCTCTTTGGTTATCACGACAATCACTGCGATATCAAGAATTAACGGTTCACTACCAGGACGGAAAACTCCGTTTTCAATACCAATTACAACAGAGTCATCACCCCTCATCGCTTTTAAAGCTCTTGTTCTCGCCCCATCGAGTGTCTCACTAAGTCCAAATGGTTGCGCATTTTGTCCGGAGTTTGTTTCGACTCCAGTTACTTCGGCATCAAGTCCGAGGATAGTACAAGCTTCATTCACTGCTGCTATCTTCAGAAAACTTGTTGATCCAACAACTATTTTCATTTACCCTCCTATGTGGAGTTTCCATTTGTGATAGTATAATAGGGCTCAGGTTATGTCAAACAAACTACCAAATTTTTAGATTTTTTGTTACCATAGAGATCATGGTATACAACTTTGCACCTCTTAAACAAGCTCTCAAGGAGACAGAAGAATGGCTCAAGCGAGAGTTCACTACTATTCGTACTGGACGAGCGACACCTGCAATTTTGGACGGGGTAAAAGTTGAGGCTTATGGAAATCCTATGACTATAACTCAAGTGGCTTCCATCGCAGTAGAAGACCCAAGAACTCTCCGCATCACTCCTTGGGATATGTCATTGGTTAAGGCTGTGGAGAAGGGGATCACCACAAGTGACCTGGGTCTTTCTGTTTCGGTAGACGACAAAGGGCTTAGGGTATCTTTTCCAGAACTAACATCTGATAGACGAGCTGGTTTTATAAAAGTGGCAAAACAAAAACTTGAAGATGCTCGGATAACGCTCCGAGGTGAGAGAGAAAAAGTTTTAAAAGATATAGACAAAAAGGAAAAAGAAGGAGGAATGGGGGAAGATGAAAAGTTCAGACTCAAAACAGAACTTCAAAAAATGCTCGATGATGCAGGTAAGGTTCTAGAAGAAACTTTTAACAAAAAGGAGAAGGAAATTTCAGAATAATCTATGTCCATAATTATTTTTCTCATCATATTGGCGGTGCTTGTTTTAGTTCACGAGTTCGGACATTTTATTGTTGCGAAAAAGTCAGGTATTCGAGTAGACGAGTTTGGACTCGGTTTCCCTCCAAAAATATTTTCTAAAAAAATTGGTGGTACTTTATATACTCTCAACGCCATTCCATTTGGTGGTTTTGTGAAAATCTTTGGGGAAGACCCGCACGTTGAAGATGTTCCTCTAAGTGAAAAGTCTGGAAGTTTTTATTATAAACCAAAATGGATAAAGGCGAGTGTTCTTGTGGCTGGTGTTACTTTTAATATTATTTTTGCTTGGCTGCTCATCTCCCTAGGGTTTATGGTTGGTTTACCATCCCCCACAAATCATTCTGGTTTTGGTGAAGTTACCAATGTAAGAACAATGATTACAGAAGTTTTTCCCAATTCTCCAGCAGAAAAAGCAGGTCTTATCTCAGGAGATAAAATTATCTCACTATCTTCAGAAGGTGTCATTTTGGAAGGGGTAAACCTTACTCCAGAAAATGTTCAGCAAACTATTAGAGAAAATGAGACTCAAGATATCTCAATTACTTATAAAAGAGGAGAAAACCAACCACAAACTGTGTCAATTATACCAGTTACAAATATAATTCCTGGGTCTAGGGCAATTGGTATAGCTGTTGATAGTTTTGGTATTTTGAAATTACCACTACATCTTGCAATTATTGAGGGAGCACGCACCACTTCTTTGCTGGTTAAAGGTACGGTAGTGGGCCTTTTGGGTTTTTTTGCTGATGTCATAACTCTGCAATCTGATTTTTCCCAGATTAGTGGTCCTATCGGAATAGCTGGTGTTGTGGGAGAGGCGCAGAGTCTTGGTTTTGTTTATCTTCTGACTCTTACTGCATTAATTTCTATAAATCTTGCTGTGATTAATCTTTTTCCGTTTCCAGCGCTCGATGGTGGACGCTTATTTTTTCTTTTAATTGAAGCTATAATCCGTCGGCCAATTCCAGGAGCTTTTGTTCGTTATGCAAATGTCATTGGTTTTGGTCTACTTATACTACTCATGATTATAGTCACAGGACATGATATTTTGAAATTATTATAATTATTTAAATAGGTTAGTTGACATATGTTATAATATAGTCTACACTTCTATATTAGAAGTGCTACGAGCGTGTTGAACCCATGCGTAGAAACAAAGGATTCTACGAGAAGACTCCACATGGGTTCAATGTTATCAACGCCAAGTACCCCTTTCGGAGTTCGAAGCTGATGATGGTAGCGGTTTGCCCAGCGACCGTTGTCGTGCTCGCTTTGATAAATACCTTGGTGTGTGATGACCCCCAGGCCCGTGGCCCGAGATTTCTCGGGTTCCACGGTGTCCAGGGGCTTTTTTTTGCTCAAAATTCTTTTTTCCTATACAATAAAGCTATGCACCAGTCACAACTTTTTACAAAAACTCGAAAAGAAGCTCCTTCAGACGAAATTGCAAAAAATGCACAGCTTCTCATACGTGCTGGTTTTATTCACAAGGAGATAGCAGGTGTTTACACACTTTTACCTCTAGGTCTTAGAGTTATTAATAAGATTCAGGAGATAATCAGAAAAGAAATGAACTCTATTGGGGGGCAGGAGATGTTTCTAACTGTGTTACAAGATAAAGAAATATGGGAGAAAACTAATCGCTTTTCAGAGGATAAAATGGATATTTGGTTTAAAACTGATTTGAAGTCAGGAGGCGTCTTGGGCTTAGCACCTACTCACGAAGAACCGATTACAAGAATGATGACTAACCACATAAGTTCATACAAACATCTTCCAGTTTATGCTTACCAATTTCAAACAAAATTTAGAAATGAAATAAGAGCCAAAAGCGGTATCATTCGTGGACGAGAGTTTTCGATGAAGGATTTATATTCTTTTGACTTAGATCAAGAGGGACTTGATAGTTTTTACGAAAAAGTTGCGGATGCGTATATACGAATTTTCGACACAGTAGGTATTGGTCACCTAACATATAAAACTTTTGCTTCAGGAGGTCCGTTTTCAAAATATAGCCATGAATTTCAAACTATTTGTGAGGCAGGAGAGGATATTGTTTATTTGGACGAGAAAAAAGGGATTGCTATTAATAAAGAGGTTTTAAATGATGAGGTCTTAAAAGATTTGGGTCTTACAAAAGGTGACTTGGTTGAAAGGAAAACTATTGAAGTTGGAAATATATTTAAGTTGGGTACTAAGTTCTCTGAACCACTTGGACTGTCGTACACAGACGAGGCTGGAGTCTCAAAACCAGTTATTATGGGTTCCTATGGTATCGGACCAGGGAGAGTTATGGGAACTATAGTTGAACTTCTTTCAGACGATAAGGGGATTATTTGGCCTAAAACAGTCGCACCTTTCCAAGTTCATCTTGTTAGGTTGGGGCAAAGTCCAGAGGTTGTATCATTTGCTGACACCCTATATAGTGACTTAGAGAAGAAAGGGGTGGAGGTTCTCTACGATGATAGAGATCTTAGACCAGGAGAAAAATTTGCAGACTCCGATCTTATCGGCATTCCTGTACGTTTCGTGGTTTCAGATAAGACAGTGGTAGAAAATAAAATTGAAGTTAAGAAAAGAGGTGGTGGAGAAGTGGAAATATTGGATAAAAATAAAGCTTTAGAAGTAGTGCAATAGTTTTTTGAAAAAAATCTCTTTCTCCTCATAATTTTTTGGAGCACGTATAATTTCTGGGCTAGAAATTTGCTCACTCTCGCACCGTCGTGCTCCGAGAGTCTCCAAAAAAACTATGAGTCAACGAGATTTTAGTTTTGGTATTTAAAAATGATTAAAAATGATAAAAAACTTTGAACAATTTAAGAGGCTGCTTTCCAACGATATTGGGATTGATTTGGGTACCGCCAATACCTTGGTTTATTTGCGTGGAAAAGGAATAATCTTGAACGAACCATCGGTGGTGGCGGTTAATCAAAAAACTAACCGAGTAGTGGCAGTAGGTAGCGATGCAAAACAAATGCTTGGGCGTACTCCAGGACATATTATAGCCATCCGTCCTTTAGTAGATGGTGTCATTTCTGATTTCGAAGTAACAGAGGAAATGATTACTTATCTTATAAAGAAAGCTGAGAAAAATAATAAAAAGTTACTAGGTCCAAGGGTGGTGGTTGGAGTGCCATCTGGAATTACAAACGTTGAAACTCGTGCGGTTCGTGATGCGACAAAAAATGCAGGAGCTTCAGAAGTTTATATAGTAGAAGAGCCGATGGCTGCAGCGATAGGTGTAAGATTGCCGATTATGGAACCAGTTGGCAATATGGTTATAGATATAGGTGGTGGGACATCAGACATAGCAGTTATTTCCCTGGGCGGGGTAGTACGGTCAAAAAATTTACGCATTGCAGGGGATAAATTAAATAATGACATAATCTCCTACGTGCGTAGTGAATTTAAAATTTTAATAGGCGAAAAGACCGCAGAAGATATTAAAATATCCATTGGCGCCATCTTACAAGGAGATGCGCCTTTAGAAGCTTCAATAAAAGGAAGAGATTTAATCTCTGGTTTACCAAGAGAAGTGATAATAACGGACTCCGATATACGTGAAGCTATTTCTCAGTCCATAGACACACTAATCGAGTCAATCAAGGAAGTAATAGAGACGACACCGCCGGAGATTCTTTCTGATGTTATGCAACGAGGGATTTATTTGACCGGTGGTGGTGCTTTGATAAAAGGTTTGGCTGAAATTATTGAAGAGTACACAAAAATTCCAGTACATATAGCGCCAGATCCACTAACAGCTGTTTGTCGTGGAACTGGAATAATTTTAGAAAATATAGAAATATACAAAGATGTTTTAATTGCCAACGAAGATGAATTACCTCCTAAAAAGTAAGCCGGATAGGAAGAATCGTAATAAAATAATTTTTATTATCATTCTCTTTTTTGCACTCTCGCTTTTTAGTTTCCTTTTTCCAAACTTGTTACGCACAATTAACTATGCAATTTCCCGACCCTTGTGGGCAAGCAGGGATACTGCTATCGACTCATTTATAAAGATGAAGAATTTTTTTGTATTGAAAAATCTTATTATTGAAGAAAATCAGAGCTTGGAAATCGAAGTCCAATCTCTAAAATTAAAGCAGATTGATTACGATATTTTATTAAAACAAAATCAGGATTTCAAGAACTTATTGGGTAGAAACGAAACCAGTAAATCTCGAGTTCTTTCTAGGGTTTTATCTAAACCTCCTTACTCTCCATACGATACATTTGTAGTTGATGTTGGTTCTAACGAGGGTATTTTGCAAGGTAGCAAGGTATATTTATCTGATAATATAATAATAGGTGTGGTTAAAAATGTTACCTCACAGACTACGCTTGTTGAATTATTTTCAAGCGGTTCGTTGAAGCAAGAAGCAGTGCTATCTCGGACTGGAGAATCTTTTACACTTGTAGGGCAGGGAGGTGCAAACTTTAAGATTGAAGTACCAAAAGATACAGATATATTGTGGGGGGATGTGTTTGTGTATCCAAATATGCAACATTATGTTTTAGGTAGTGTTTATTATATCGACGTAAATTCTCAAAGTTCATTTAAGACAGTCTATTTACGTATTCCTGGAAATGTTTTTTCTGTCCAGTATGTTTTTGTTGAGAGTGATACAAAATAAAAATTAATGAGAAACAATACTGATAAATGGAATCTATATTTTAGAATTTTGACTTTTATCGGAGCGTTGGTTGTTTGTCTAATTTTACCTTGGTGGTTTTCAGTAGCTGTTCTTGTTTGTTTAATTATATATTTTCCGATTTATTATGAGGCTCTATTTTTTGGCTTGATTTTTGATACAATTTATTTAGCCAATTACGTCTTTCCTTATCTCGCCTTAACTTCTGCACTCGTCGTGCTTATAGTTGCATCCTTTATTAAAACCAAGATAAGAACTTAATTCTTGTATTACTTTTTAACTTTGTAAACTTTATAACTTTCAACTTCTAAATGCTTCATCAAATAAAAAAATTGTGGAAGAATAACCTACGAGTCAGGAATCAGGACATTGATCCTGATGAAATCTTTTTAGATTCAAAAAATCTTCCAGATTTTGATGTTAACCAATTTGAGGGACGAATAGAGAAACCAATTTCGCAAAACGTTTTTCGTATTCTGACTATTTTTGTTTTTATTGTTGGCATAACTTTTGTTTACAAACTCTGGGATTTACAGGTAGTTTCTGGAGAAAAATTTCGTACACGCAGTGATAATAACAATCTACATAAGACTATTATTTTTGCTGACAGGGGTGTAATCTATGATAGGAATAACACACCAATAGCATGGAATACTATAAATCCAGATTCCCTTGACTACTCTTTGAGAGTTTACGCAACTTCTACAGGCTTTTCTACCACGTTAGGTTATATTAAATATCCTTCAAAAGATTCAAAAGGAATATACTATCAAAGTAAAATTGATCCAAAAGACGGAATTGAAAAAATCTATGACAGCGTTCTTTCAGGAGAAAATGGCACAAAGATTATTGAAACTGATGTAAAAGGTAATATTGTTTCCGAGAGTACGGTACAGCAACCTATAGACGGTGACAATATCAATCTTTCTATTGATTTAAAACTGCAAAGAGAGTTGGGTCGCTCACTTTTAGATATTGCTGGTAGAGCGGGGTACAGGGGAGGATCGGGGATAATTATGGATATCAATACTGGAGAAGTTTTAGCAATCAGTAACTTCCCTGAGTACTCTTCACAAGTAATGACAGATGGTTCAGATAGTAAAAAAATAAACAATTGGGTTAATGATAAAAACTTTCCATTTTTAAACCGTGCCATAACTGGTCTGTACACACCCGGTTCTATTATGAAGATTTTTATTGCGATGGGCGTTTTGGATATGGGAGTTATTTCTCCAACAAAACAAATACTTAGTACTGGCTCAATATCAATACCCAATCAATTTAATCCAGAAAAACCATCTATTTTCCTAGATTGGAAGGCGCATGGTTTAGTTGACCTTCGTCGTGCTATTGCCGTTTCTTCCAACGTTTATTTTTACGAAGTTACTGGTGGTTATGAAAAACAAAAAGGTATTGGTATTTTGAATATTGAAAAATACTCTAGACTTTTTGGTTTCGGCACGACTACAGGAATTAGTTTCCCAGGTGAACATCTTGGCATTATCCCTAATCCAGAGTGGAAGAGTAAATATTTTAACGGAGATGATTGGAGAGTGGGTGACACATATAACACTGCCATTGGTCAATACGGTTTTCAGGTTACGCCATTACAAGCAGTAAGGGCGGTCGCCGCTTTAGCTTCCAACGGAACTCTTGTTACCCCCACACTTGTGAAAGGAGAAAGTTTATCAAAAACCAACATAGTGCTAGATACGAGCTACTACAATATAGTTAAAGAGGGCATGAGGCTTGGAGTAACGGAGGGCACATCTCAGGCATTAAATTTCAGTTTCGTAGAAGTTGCCTCAAAAACTGGTACCGCCCAACTCGGAGTTTCTAAAGATGAAGTTAACTCTTGGGTAGTTGGTTTTTGGCCGTACAAAAACCCTAAATATGCATACACAATCGTAATGGAACGAGGTTCTCGAAACAACCAGTTTGGAGCAGTGCTTGTTATGCAAGGAGTATTTAATTGGTTAAATATCTATGCTCAGGAGTACTTGAATTGACCTAGCTACAGTTTCCTGCTACACTTCTTGCCAATATGAAAAACGACAAAGAGTATTTAACAAAAGAAAAATTTGATGAATTTACAAAAGAGCTAGCTACTCTCAGAAGCACAAAACGCAAAGAAGTGGCGGAGAATTTGGAGTACGCAAAGTCACTTGGAGATTTAGCTGAAAACTCAGAATATCATGATGCTCGTGATGCTCAGGCAATGGTTGAAGATAGAATATCAAAATTAGAGGAACTTTTAAAAACGGCGACAATAGTTTCCAGTACTCACAGTGGAGTTGTCAACGTTGGTTCTATAGTTACAGTAGAAAAGGACGGTAAAAAGTTTGTATACAGTATAGTAGGATCTGAAGAAGCAGATGTGGCTACCAATAAAATTTCTATAAAATCTCCCTTTGGGCAAGCAATCGTCGGCAAGAAAAAAGGTGACAACTTCTCATACAAAGCTCCTAATGGAGAACTCTCTTATATTGTAGTTGAGGTAAAATAGATAGATTTAAAACCTCTTTCACATTCGCTCTGCTGAGCTCAGTACTTCCTCGCTCGGTCGCTCACCAACCGACCTAAATTTCTTGAGCGAAGCGATTAGAAATTGGGAGTACTCTTGTGGTGATTTAAAAAATGTTCTCACTTTTAACTTTATACTTTATACCTCACTTCGAGTACTCAGTTTCCTCAATTTTATACCTACCTGCTTCGCAGTTAGATAAAATTGGGATATACTTATTATATGGCTTCATTAGAAGAAATAAGACAAGCGCGTCTTGCAAAATTAGAAATACTTAAATCTAAGGATATAGACCCATATCCTGCCAAAGTTCCGCGCGATTTTCCTATTGATTTTTTAAAGAAAAATTTTGACGCCGAGGTTAAGGGTGATGATGCTGTTTCTATAGTTGGAAGAGTTATGGCTATTCGAGGTCAAGGCGCTATTCTTTTTGCTGTTTTATTTGATGGTACAGATAAAATACAAACAATAATAAAAAAAGATGTTTTACAGGAAGAAGTTTTTTCTCTTTTTGTAGATACAGTAGATATAGGGGATTTCATTTCTGTTACTGGTAAACCAGCTCTTTCCAAGACAGGTGAGCAGAGCATTATGGTTGATTCATGGCTCATGGCAAGTAAGTCTCTCCTACCTTTGCCTGAAAAATGGCACGGAATAACTGATACTGATGAAAGATACCGAAAAAGGTATTTGGATTTTCTAATGAATGACGAACTTCGTTCTCTTATCATACAAAAAGCAAAATTCTGGGATGCTACTCGCGATTTTATGAAAAACAACGGTTTTCTAGAAGTGGAGACTCCAACGCTTGAAACAACAACTGGCGGGGCAGAAGCAACTCCTTTTAAAACACATCATAACGACTACGACCTTGCAGTTTATCTTCGTATATCTATTGGTGAGCTCTGGCAGAAGAGGCTCATGGCTGGAGGATTTCCAAAAACCTTTGAGATAGGCAGAGCCTACCGAAATGAGGGAACATCACAAGAACATTCTCAAGAGTTCACCAACATGGAGTTTTACTGGTCTTTTGCAGACTATAATGATGGAATGAAACTTGTTAGAGAAATGTATATTGAAATTGCTAAAGAAGTTTTTGGAAAAACAGAGTTTACTTCAAGGGGACACACTTTTGATCTGGCAAATGAGTGGCAAGAAATTGACTACTCAGAAGAAATTAAAAAACAGACTGGAATCGATATAAATACTTCTTCTGAAAAAGATATGATGAAAAAACTTGAGAGTCTAGGAGTGAAATATGAAGGGGAGAATCGTGAGAGACTTACAGACACACTTTGGAAGTATTGTAGGAAAAATATTACTGGTCCAGCTTTTCTGGTAAATCATCCAACTCTTGTTGCACCACTGGCAAAAAGTATTTTAGGAACAGGCACAGTTCAAATGTTTCAGCCTATTATTGCTGGAAGTGAGGTAGGAAGAGGGTATTCAGAACTCAATGATCCGATTGACCAAAAGAATAGATTTGAAGAACAGCAAAAACTAATAGATAAAGGAGATACAGAGGCGATGATGGCTGACATGGAGTTTGTAGAAATGCTTGAGCACGGCATGCCTCCAACCTGTGGTTTCGGTTTTGGTGAGAGACTTTTTGCGATACTAGTTGATAAACCACTTCGCGAACTTCAAACTTTTCCACTTATGCGTCCCAAATAGTTTGTATTTTGGACATATTGACAAGCATTATCTTTACGTGTATAGTCCTGTATGTAAATGTTCCCGTTATCGCAATGTATTTGTGATAACCAACAAACTGTAGGAGGGGTCAGAATGGCGAGACTTGACGTAACCGTTTCTCACAAACTCACACAGGAAGAAGCACTAAGACGAGTGAAAGTGCTTCTTGCTGCGGCGCAGAAGGAACACGGTGATAAGATCAGTGATCTACGGGAAGTTTGGAGTGACAATCGAGGCGAATTTCGTTTCACCGCACGAGGATTCATCCTTTCTGGATTCCTGACCGTGACGCCATCGGATGTGCAAATTTACGGGGATCTCCCTTGGACTCTCTCATTTTTCAAGGGAAAGATTGAAGCTATTCTTAGGGAGCAGACAAAAATCCTCCTCGCTTAGGGTGTAACACAGTTCATCAAAGGTTCAGTCTATGCACTGGGCCTTTTTTTGTATAGAAAACTTATACACAGGAAGTGGTAATTATGGCTAGACAGTGGGAAAGAGTGGTATATAATGTATTCTGAGTGGGAAAGGGTGGGAAATTTAATTTCTCTATGAAATTAAATTCTTTAAAGGTATAAAAAATATGTTTATAGGAGAGTATACACACACTATTGATGATAAAAACAGACTTTCGCTTCCAGCGAAGTTTCGCGGAGTAATGGGGAAAAAAGTTGTAGTAACTCCTGGACTTGATGCATGTCTTTTCGTTTTTACACAAAAAGAATGGACGAAGATTGAAGAGAAATTAAATCAATCCTCTTTGCTTCAAGCAGATAATCGAAGCTTCAACCGTTTTATGTTTGCCGGTGCGGTTGAGGCGGAGATAGATTCTATTGGACGTATTTTAATCCCAGATTTTCTACGCGACAGAGCAAATTTAAAAAGTAAAGCTGTCGTTATAGGAGTTTCAAGTCGAATTGAAATTTGGAATGAGAAAACTTGGAATGACTACAAGAAAGTTGTTGAGAAGCAAGCCGATACCTTGGCTGAGAAGCTAGGACAAGTCGGAGTTCTATGATTCACAAATCAGTTCTTTTACATGAAGCAATAGATGGTCTAGCGATTAAACAAGGAGATATTTTTGTCGATGGAACTCTAGGCGGTGGAGGTCACTTAGAAGAGATTGTGAAGAGATTTGGCAATTCTATTTTGTACATCGGAATTGACCTAGACTCTGAAGCAATAGAGAGAACAAAAAAAAGATTAGCTTCCTATAAAATAAACATTCGTTACTCACTTGGAAGTTTTAGAAATCTTGAAACTATACTCAACTCTTTGGGTGTGGGACAAGTGGACAAAATTCTTCTAGATGTTGGTCTCTCCTCAAACCAGTTTGAGGATTCAGGTAGAGGTTTTTCTTTTCAAAAAGATGAACCACTGATCATGTCTTTCAAGAGAGACTTAAAAGAAACTGATTTGACCGCCAGAGAGATTGTAAATACTTGGGACATGGAAAACGTAGAAGCAATTCTTAAAGGTTACGGCGAAGAACAGTTCTCTTGGAAAATCGCTAAAGCCATTGTCGCAAGAAGGGGAGAGAAGCCAATCGAAACGACTTTTGATTTAGTAGAAATCATAAAGTTGGCAACACCAAAGTTTTACCATCATCGAAAAATACATCCAGCAACCAAAACTTTTCAAGCTCTACGCATTACAGTCAACGATGAGATAGAGAGTTTAAAAGAAGGAGTGACCAAGGGGTTCGGCAGACTCAATAAAGGTGGAAGATTGGCGGTTATATCTTTCCATAGTTTAGAGGACAGGGTGGTGAAGCATTTTTATAAGGATATGAATACACAAGGCAAGGCTACGATAATCACAAAAAGACCGATTACTCCTACACAAGAAGAATTAGGAGAAAACCCAAGGTCACGTAGCGCAAAACTAAGAATAATTGAAAAAATTTAATAACCGTGCGAAGCCGAGCAATGGCCGCATGACCACAAAATGGTTGAAAAAGTATTACAATTAAATAGAGAAAAGACTATATTCTGGACACTTCTAGGTGTTTTGATATTAAGCGTAGGTTTTTATATATATTGCATAAATGTAACAGTCTATAATACCGTGGCACGACAGAATTTTGAAAGTGAATCGTCACACATCACTCTTTCTATAGGAAGTCAGGAGTTTGAATACATTACAAAGCGTAACAAAGTTACTTTAGCTCTAGCATACTCCCTAGGATTTCAAGATGTTTCAGTAAAAACATATCTTTCTAAAAAAGGAGGTACAGAAGTCGCTATTTTACCTAGATAAATATGATAAGATAGATTCTGATGAAGTATAGCTATGCGACGCGCATTCGTCTTATCTCATTTGGAATTTCAATTTTTGCTCTACTGCTTATAGGGCGCCTTTACTATTTACAAATTATTAATAATGACCTATATACAAGTAAAGCTGATAAGCAATACACATCTACATCACAGAAAATTTTTAGTAGAGGCACTATTTTTTTTCAGAACAAGGATGGCAGTTTGGTTTCAGCGGCTACCCTCAAATCCGGGTTTATTGTTGCTATTAATCCGCAAATTCTGAAGGAACCAGAAATAGTTTATGAAAAAGTAAACGAGATAATGCCGATAAATCATGATGATTTCATTAGCAAAGCTACAAAACAGAAGGACCCGTATGAAGAAATTGCAGTAAGAGTGGATGAAGAAATTGGTCAAAAAATTAGCGATTTAAAAATTGATGGACTTGGAGTTTATAGGGATCGCTGGAGGTTTTATCCCGGGGGGGAAACAGCAGCACATATTGTCGGCATACTGGGCTACAAAGGCGATGAATACGCTGGTAGGTACGGTTTAGAAAGACAGTTTCAAACACAA
Organism: uncultured Candidatus Saccharibacteria bacterium; assembly: GCA_964366395.1. Classification (GTDB taxonomy): domain Bacteria; phylum Patescibacteriota; class Minisyncoccia; order Phycocordibacterales; family DATDWN01; genus C7867-006. Next base: position 1,877 of record CAYITW010000001.1, on the reverse strand, counting down.
CTAGAAAGACAAGACGGTGCCTTTGTAAATTTTTTTGCTGAGATATTTTCAAACATTAAACAGGTGACTTCAAGTGAGCTAGAAGGAGAGGCAGATATAATAACGACTATTGAACCGACGGTACAAATGTATCTGCAGTCCACACTGAAGAGCATAACTAGTAAATGGAACGGAGATTCAACTGGCGGGATAATAATGAATCCATCTACAGGAGAAATATACGCTATGGAGACATACCCAACTTTTGACTTGAACCATCCAGAATCAGAAAAAAGTTCAAACATTTTTTCCAATAGTCTTTTGGAGAATGTTTATGAAATGGGCTCTATTATAAAGCCACTAACTATTGCCGCTGGAATAGACCACGGAGTTATTTCATCAAATTCTACCTACTATGATACTGGTTTTGTCATGATAAGTAACAGAAAAGTTTCGAACTTTGATGGTAAGGCTCGAGGGACTGTTTCAATGCAAACTGTTTTGTCTGAGTCACTAAACGTAGGAGTTGCCCACGTTCAAAATTTGCTTGGAAATAAAGTTTTTTCAGACTACATGTATGGTTTCGGTTTTGGTGAAAAAACTGGGATTGATTTACCAAACGAGGGCAGAAATTTGGTCGATACATTGAAAAGTAACATTGATATTAACTTGGCTACAGCGTCCTTCGGTCAAGGAATCGCTCTAACTCCTATTACTACCGTTCGTGCGCTTTCAGTTATTGCAAACGGTGGCGTTCTTGTAGAGCCACATGTAGTAAAAAGCATAAAATACAAGATAGGTATAACTGAAGACACACCCATTGATATTGGTCGTAGGGTTATAAAGAGAGAAACAGCTGAGGAAGTCACAAGGATGATGATTTACAGTGTTGACAATGTACTTTCAGGTGGGGCATATCGCCAACCAAACTATAGTGTCGCAGTAAAAACGGGGACGGCTCAAGTGTTGAAAGCGGGTGGCGGTGGATACGAAGAGGATAAATTCCTGCACTCTTTCGTTGGATATTTTCCAGCCTACAATCCGAAGTTTATTATTTTCTTGTATACTCTAAATCCAAAAGGTGCAAGGTTTGGTTCCGAAACTTTGACTGTGCCTTTTATGGATACGGTGAAGTTTCTAACTAACTATTACGAAATTCCCCCAGACAGGTAAAATTCATGACTTTCTTAAAACAACTAGTGAAGAAAACTTTACGATACGAGGCTAGGCTCGTGCTTAAAAAATACAAGCCAAAAATAATAGCCATCACTGGAAGTGTCGGTAAAACTTTGACTAAAGAAGCCGTATATTTAGTACTTTCTAAAAAGTTTTTTATCAGGAAGAATGAAAAAAGTTTTACTGCAGAACTCGGGGTATCGCTCGCTATTATCGGCTCTCCATACGGACTCTCCACTTACATAGATTTTGTCCAAGCTCTTATTTTCGGGCTCAAAATCATATTATTTCGAACCAAGTATCCAGAATGGCTCATATTAGAGATAGATGCTGACAAACCTGGGGATTTGACTCAGGTAAACTCCCTTATTTCCCCGGACATTTTGATAATGAATACCGTAGGCGAAGTGCCTTCTCATATAGAAGTTTTTGGAAGTCTGGATGGATTTTTGTCCGAGAGTAAATCAATAATAGAAAATGTAAAAAAAGATGGAGTAATAATTTACAATGCGGATGACCACGTCGTTTCAAACCTTTTAAAAGATACATCACACAGAAAAATTTCTTGCGGTACTAGTGATGGTTTTGATACAGAAGGCTCAGAATTCGCCATACTCTACAGCAAAGACAAAATAGATTCTATTCCAGTGGGCATGTCCTTCGACATCACAAACAAAACAAAAAAAACCATTACAAAAAAAATAAAACATAGGCTTTGCCCT